>JAKBAR010000051.1 GCA_021808925.1 Pseudomonadota bacterium
GGGAGAACAATAATGTTATGGGATGACGAAAACACAGAAACTGTGGGGGACGCGGGTATTATGCAAGATGATATTGATGCTCTTATGGCGGGTGAGAGCTCCATGGAACAACGTGCAGGGAGCCCCCCCCCCCCTTCGCATGAAATGAATAGCGGTCTTCCAAAACACGAGCTTGTTCCCTCTCAACAGGCTAAAGGTCAGGAGGGGTATGATCTCAATGCGGTTTATGATATTCCTGTGCAACTTTCAGCTGTTCTTGGAAAGGCGAGTATGCCTGTGAATCAGCTTCTCAAACTGGGGCGTGGTGCTGTGGTTGAACTGGATCGGCGCGTCGGTGAGGCGATCGATATTTATGTCAATAATAAATTGATTGCACGCGGTGAAGTTGTGCTTGTCGAGGATCGCTTGGGCGTGACGATGACGGAAATTATCAAAGCAGACAAGGTCTAAGGAGAAAAAAATGAAAGTATTACTGATCGGACGCCTTGAGGGATATGTTTCTACCGCTGCAAAAATAGCGCTTGATAAAGGGGCAAAAGTTGTGGCTTTTGAGGAAACAAAAGAAGCTTTGCAAGCCCTTCGTGATGGCTTAAGCGCAGATATTATTCTCCTTGATCTAAAATGCAATGTAGCAGAGTTTTCAAAATCTTTGAAAGAAGAGCGTTTTAGTATTCCCATTATTGCGTGTGGTGTCGCTTCAACGGCGGAGGAGGCGGCTGCAAGCATTCGTGCGGGTGCAAAAGAATATATTCCTTTTCCACCAAATCCAGAACTTATCGCAGCGGTTCTTATGGCCGTGTCAGAAGAAGAGCGTGTTGTCCTCACTCAAGACCCTTCTATGCTCAAGTGGGTGAAGCTTGCGGATAAAATCGCTCCCAGTGAGGCCACGGTGCTGATTACGGGTGAGTCTGGTACAGGTAAAGAAGTCATGGCTCACTATATTCATCATAAATCAAAGCGCAAAGATAAACCTTTTGTTTCTGTGAATTGTGCCGCGATTCCAGAAAACTTACTCGAGTCTGAACTTTTTGGTCATGAAAAGGGGGCTTTTACAGGAGCTATTGCACGCCGTGTGGGTAAGTTTGAAGAGGCTTCAGGTGGGACACTTCTGTTGGATGAAATTAGTGAAATGCATCCACGACTTCAGGCTAAACTACTGCGTGCTATTCAAGAAAAACAAATCGATCGTGTGGGGGGTGGCCAGCCTGTGAATGTGGATATTCGTCTTATTGCGACGTCGAACCGTGATTTGCTCCAGGCTATCGAACAAGGGGAATTTCGTGAAGATCTTTACTTTCGTATTAATGTTGTAAATATTCACATCCCACCTTTACGCGACAGGTCTTCGGATATTGAGCTTTTGGCGAAACATTTTATTCAAAAATTTGCAAAACTGAATCACGTACACCCTAAATCATTTACAGAAAAAGCACTACAGCATATCAAATCGCATCACTGGCGAGGAAATGTGCGTGAATTGCAAAATATGATGCACAGAGCTCTTCTTCTTTCCTCAGGAGATTTAATCGATCATGAGGATTTAGGTTTTATCAAACTGGATTCAGACGAAGCTGTGACAGAGAATGCTCATAAAAATCAAATTCTTATTGGAAAAACTGTGGCTGAGGTTGAGCGTGAGTTGATTCTTGGGACGCTGGATCACTGTTTTGGCAATCGCACCCACGCGTCGCATATTTTGGGTATATCGATTCGGACACTGCGTAACAAACTTAAGGAATACGAAGAATCTTTTAAATCAAAGGCAAAAGACAATCAAGTGGCGTAAAAATATGTTTTTGACATTTTTTTCACTTAAAGCTTGCTTATCTTTTTTGAAAAGACGGGCCCCCTTGACCATTTGTGTTTGAGGGGTGAGAATAACAAGGGAACTTATGATCTGGAGATCTAATCATTTCTGATGGCAATACAGGTATCGTCTTTTACTCTTCCTGATTTTAGTGAGCTCTCCAAGCGAGGCGATATCGCCTTTGCTCTTGGGTTGATGACGATTTTATGCGTGTTGATTTTTCCATTGCCCGCGATTCTTTTAGACCTTGCACTTGCCATGTCGATTACCTTTTCAATTTTGATTTTGATGACTTCTCTTTTTATTCAAAAACCACTTGAGTTTAGCGCTTTTCCAACGGTTCTTCTTGTGGCAACGATGGCGCGACTTTCCCTTAACGTCGCATCGACGCGCCTTATTTTAGGCTATGGTCATGAGGGAACGCATGCGGCTGGAAAAGTGATTCAGGCCTTTGGTAATTTTTTGATGGCAGGAAACTTTGTCATTGGCATCATTGTTTTTGCAATTTTAGTTATTGTGAACTTTGTTGTGATCACAAAGGGCTCAGGCCGCATTGCTGAGGTATCCGCACGCTTTACCTTGGATGCTATGCCTGGAAAGCAAATGGCCATTGATGCGGATCTTTCCTCGGGGCTGATTAATGAAACAGAAGCAAAACGTCGTCGCAAAGAGTTAGAGGACGAAAGTAATTTTTTTGGTGCGATGGATGGTTCAGCAAAATTTGTGCGCGGTGATGCGATTGCAGGCCTCCTCATCACATTTATTAATATTGTGGGCGGTATTATTATTGGCGTTGTTCAGATGGATATGAACTTTGGCGATGCCTCGCGCACCTATACACTTTTGACAGTGGGTGATGGTCTTGTCACGCAAATTCCAGCGCTGATTGTGTCTACAGCAGCAGGTCTTCTTGTGTCAAAAGCAGGCGTGGAAGGAAGTGCTGAGAAAGCTCTTTTCCTGCAACTTGGGGCTTATCCCACAGCCTTAGGCTTGAGTTCTTTTTTAACAGGGTTTTTGGCTATTCTCCCCCATATGCCAACGCTTCCTTTTTTGCTTTTGTCTCTTGTGACAGGAGGAACAGCGTGGAGTCTTGCGAAAAATAAAGAAAAACAGCGTGATCAAGAACAGCAACTTTTAGAGCAAGAAAAAGCTCTGGAAAAAACAGCACCTGAAAAAGAAGAACCTCTCCGTGTGAGTATGGATCATATTAAAATAGAGCTGGGTTACGGTCTTGTGGGCTTGCTTGGTGAATCAACAGGTCCGAGCTTAACAGATCAAATTAAAAATTTACGTGGGCAACTTGCGCGGGAGATTGGCTTTATTCTGCCGTCCGTGCGGCTGCAAGATAATATGCATTTAGAGAGCAATGAATATGTGATTAAAATCAAAGAACTTGAAGCGGGTCGTGGTGACCTCAGGCCTATGCACTATCTTGTAATGGATCCCTCAGGACAGCCTATCCGCCTTGAGGGAGAGCATGTGACCGAGCCTACCTTTGGCTTACCCGCCCTTTGGATCACTCCCAGTCTTAAAATTGACGCTGAGACGCGGGGCTATACCGTTGTGGATAATGCAACCGTTTTAACAACACATCTTACTGAAATTGTTAAAGATCACATGGGTGAGTTGCTTTCTTTTTCAGAGGTGCAAAAGCTTTTGGATGATATGGATGACGCGTATAAAAAGCTTTTGAATGACATTGTGCCTGCGCAAATTTCCGTAGGCAGTATCCAACGTGTTCTTCAAAATCTTGTGGCGGAGCGTGTTTCCATTCGGGATTTGACGAGCATTCTTGAAGCAGTCTCAGAGGCCTGTGCTTTTTCAAGGAATACAACCATGATAACGGAGCATGTGCGTTTGCGCCTGATGCGGCAAATTACCTATGCGAATATAGATCACGATCATATGCTGAGTATTGTTAATCTTGGGGCGACATGGGAGCGTCTTTTAACAGAAGCTCTTGTGGGTGAAGGTGATATTAAAAATCTTGCGCTACCGCCCAGCACGCTGCAAATTTTTATTACAAATGTGAAAAACATTTTGGATGATCTGATACTCCAGGGGGAAATACCTGTGCTGCTCACAACGGCGACACTTCGTCCCTATGTGCGCTCTATCTTAGAGCGTGTGCGCCCCTCAACGATTGTGATGGGGCAAAACGAGGTCTATCCAAAAGTAAAACTCAAACACCTCGGCCAAGTCGCACCTCCTGGATAGATCTAACAATTACTAATCTTTTTTATTTTTTCTTCTCGTTGCTTTTTTTATAACGCGCTCTTTTTTGTTTCCATTGATTTCTTTTAAAATATTCTCTTGTTCATCAGACATGGTGTTCAATTTTTCTAAATCGCCCAGGAGATTGATGAACTCATTGTCTTGATCAGTGGGAATCTCAGACATAGCTTTTTTTACATTTTGAAAGTTTTCTTTAAAGATTTTGTTCAATTCATTAAGAGTATTGTCATTAGAATTAATCTTGTATTGATTTTCATTTAAATTCTTAGACATATTTTCGTTAATTTTCTCGAGATTCTTAATAAGATCATCAAAACCACTTGCAAATGATGTGCTGGAGAGCGCCGCGGAGAGAAGAATAAGTGCAATTTTCATGGGATTTCCTTTTTCTAAAATTTAAGTATTTTTTAATATAAAATTAAATATAAATGCTATTAATGACAAAATATATTATGCTTTTTACATGTTAATAAAATTAAAAGTCAATATATTTATTTTTAGATAATTAATAAAAGAAAATTAGACTCACTTTTCAGGAAAAAACTTGCATTTTGAGGTAAATTTAGGTACACAATGTCCCATGGTCACATAGCTCAGCGGTAGAGCACTACGTTGACATCGTAGGGGTCACAGGTTCAATCCCTGTTGTGACCACCATCTTTGGAACTTCTTCGCTCCTTAGAGGTTTTTTATTATTCTTAGATTTTTTTGGGCATCACGATCTTTGCTGTAACTTTAAGAACATCACACCCGTCGCTCTTGTAAATTTTCTTCATGGCCTCCTTAAGATTTTTATCATTAAGGTCATCCAGAAGCGTCCACTCCTCGTATTCCTTTGTCTCTCTCCCTGGCCAAATGCGTTCAATATCAATTGTGGCGCCATGCTTAAAATATTTAGTAAAAAGCTTTAAGAAAACCTTCTCAATCGATTTAATTTTTCTGTATCCCTCTGCATAAGGAACGAAAGATCCACCAAGGATGAGATATATCAAATTTCTTTGAATTCCTCCATCAATAGGGGATGTACTCTCTGGGTGTACCGTTAAGAAGAGATTGAAATGAACACTCACTTTGTCCGAATCTTTTAATGTGAGATTCATTTTCCAATTCTGAGAGAGCGCTTTCTCTTCTGAGTCTTTTTTATCAGTATCAATCCCGTAGATCTGATCGTAGATTTCTTGAGGTACGTTTTGCCGTGCGTATCTTTTATTTTTGTCAAAATATATTTCTAATGCTTCATTTGCATAAACAAGCTCAAGTTTTGTTATCTTATCAATAAGTGAGATATTGAAAGGATCTTCTTCAGATTTCTCCTTAGCAATAGAAGTGTTCTGTAAAAACACGAATGCTATTAGGGCGCTGTATAAAATTTTTTGTATCATTGCCTTCTTTTTTTCCTGTTATCATGAATCCCTGGTGGCGACCTTATTGTTTTTAAAGCACCAATCTCTTATATATAAAGAAAATAACTGAATTTAAGAAAAGGAATATGATCATGACGTGCGCCCATGACAGAGACGCAAACGCATATGTAGAACCCGTTGAGGAAAGTGCTGAAACAGAAGCAGCGACGCCTGCTCAGGAAATCAATTGGCAAGAGCAAGCCCTCAGCTTTAAAGATCAGTGGATGCGCGCTGTGGCAGAGACTGAGAATATCCGCAAGCGTGCAATCAAAGAGCGTGATGATGCTCTGAAATATGGTGTGACAAAGTTTGCGTCGGATGTGCTTTCCATTGCTGATAATATGAAACGTGCGTTGGATAATTGCCCTGAAAAAATTCCACAAGAGCTTGAAGGGCTTATTGGCGGGATTAAACTCGTTGAGGATGAAACGAAAAAAATTTTAGAACGTCATGGCGTTCGTGAACTTAATCCCATGGGCGATGCTTTTGATCCAAACTTTCATCAAGCAATGCTCGAGGTGCCAGCAACAGAGGGAGCCGTGCCTGGGACAATTGCACAGGTCCTTCAAGTGGGGTATATGATTCACGATCGCTTGTTAAGGCCCGCTCTTGTGAGTGTTTTTAAAGCATAAGGGGGCTCAACATATGATAAAAAGGGGGCTTTTAGCACTAAGCGATCACAAAAGCTCTGCACTTTCCCCCCTTGCAAGCCTGATGCTTTTAAGTTTTCTCTGGAGCATGAGTTTTTCAAAGGAAATGATGCTGTCAAAGGCTCTTTTTCCTGGTTTTCTCTGTCTTTTTTCAGTGTCGCTGCTCATTCTTTCACTCATTTCTCTTTATGGGAGTGATGTGAAAAATGGTTTTTTAATGCTACTTGTAGGCAATAAAGCTTCTCTTCAACGTTATGTTTTCTCTCACTACATCGCGTCTGTTGTTTATGGCATTGTGCCGATGACAATTCTCTGCACAGGTATTTTTGCCCTTTCTCAGCAAGGAACTTACAGCTCAATCGTTATTTTTTTTCTGAGCCATCTTTCAAGCTGTCTTGTCACACTTTCGCTGACGCATATCCTGAGTGCGCTCTCGGCCCATGAGGAAAAAAGGGGAGTGCACAGTTTATTTTTGTTATGGCCATTTCTTGTGCCATCGCTTCTTTTGTCACTTGCAGCTATGTCGAGTGAGACATTGACAAGTGCCGTTTATATTATTTTACTTAATTTTTCCCTCGTTTTTATCTTTTTTGGTGCTATGCTTTTACTCACGCCCTATCTGTTAGAAACACTTTTTGATACGGATTAAAATCAAATCTTATGATGCTGTTGCACCGTCTTTTTGCCCCTAAATTCCTTGAAAAAGCCGCACAATTTTTATGGCCTTATACCTGTGTTTTAACTTTCATATGCTTTGGGTTTGGAAGCTATTATGGCTTGTTGGAGAGTCCACCCGATTATCAGCAAGGAGAGATGGTGCGTTTTCTGTATGTACACGTCCCAGCGTCGTGGTTTGCGCTTGCAATTTATACAGTGATGGCAATTTTTAGTATCGTAGGATACGCTATGAAATTGCCCGTTAATCATATTCTTGTAAAGTCTTTGGCTGTTCCAGGGGCCCTCATGACAGCCCTAAGCCTTGTGACGGGAAGCCTTTGGGGAAAGCCCGTTTGGGGAACCTATTGGGCCTGGGATGCGCGCTTGACATCCATGCTCATTTTATTTTTTATTTATCTTGGGTATCTTAGTCTTGCTTACCGTGATAAAACCGGCGAGAAACATAGCCTGAAAACACTCGAACGACTGAGCGTCCTTGTGATGATTGGGTTTGTTAATATTCCTATTATTAAATGGTCAGTGGATTTTTGGTTTACATTGCACCAGCCGCCAAGCCTTATGCGCCTTGGAAAACCTGCGCTTGATAGTCATTTTTGGTGTCCTCTCCTTTGGATGACGGGAGCATATATGAGTTTTATTATTGCGCTCAGCAGCTTGATTTTTTTGACACAGCTCAGAAATTTTCGAGAACGTGCTCACCCGCATTTTTTACGGCACCAACACGTCAAAGAGGCGGCTTAGATGGTTGTTATTATCGCCATTTATAGTGCCATAGGGATTATTTTTCTCATGAGCCTCGTCATTGCTTGGTATCACTATCACCGAGAGAAAAAGTAAAATATTTTTCGTTCTTTTTATGTGTTGTTGCTTGTACTTTTGAAAAATTTCTAGCGCATCTCCTAGGGAAAATTCTTCTCTAGGGCGGCTCATGCTTGGTAGAAAATTAAAATATTTTCTTGATCGATGCTCCATATGCAACACAATTTTTTTCATTTTTTTGAGGCTGAAGTTTTATTTTTTCAGCGTAATTTTTGTGTTCACATGTTAATTTTTGAATTTTGAGCGAGATTTTGGGGTTTTTCAGGATTTTTAGATTTTTTTCTCTCCTACGGGAATTTTCACGACACATTTTTTGAAATTTCGAGGGGATTTCATGAAAAATAGTGTATTTTTTGCGTGACTAGGCGATTTTTTAGGATTTTTGAGGTGAATTTTCGATGGAAAGAGTGCTTTCTGGACAAGATTTTCTGTGTTTTTCATGATTTTTATGTTTATTTTTTGAATTTTTCACAAAAATCGATGAAAAAGAGGGGGTAAGTTGTATTTTTGCGAAGATTTTTTTTAAAAATTTCTCTTCTCAGTGCGCCCCTAGAT
>JAKBAR010000010.1 GCA_021808925.1 Pseudomonadota bacterium
AACCTCAGACAAAAATGCACTCAGCATTGGCAATTCACTTTTCAAACGCGCAAAAATCCCTCAACCGCGCCCAACGCTTTTTCTTTTGCGAACACAGTGGATCACCCCCTTTATTTTTTTCTTAGGATTTTGCTTTTTTAAAACTTTTTGAATTTTTGTTTTTTGAGGAGAATTTTTCCAAACGGATTGTTCCATAAGAGGTTTTGCAGCAATCGGGTGAATAAGATCAGCAATGGGATCCTCATCCGTTGGCATACTGGCGGATGTCGAGGACTCCACATGATAAAGAATATTTTTCGTCGTTTTTTGAGAATACATGCGCTGTTGCGGCGTTGCAAAGCCTATTTCGATGAGCTCTTTAATCCGTTTATTACGCGCGAAACGATTTTCGCCGCCTAAAACAATCGCAATAATCCGTCTTTTTTTTCCATTGACATGACGGATAACAGACGCGGCGAGGTTTGATCCTGCTAGACGAAAATAACCTGTTTTAATCCCATCCATGCCATGCACCTCACCAAGCAGGCGATTATGATTAGGGTGACTCACACCTTTATAATTAAAAACACGTGTTTTAAAAAGCGGATAATACTCTGGAAAATGGTGGGAAAGGGCTCTTGAAAGAATCGCCATATCACGTGCCGTTGTGAGTTGGCGGCTATCGGGAAGGCCGTGAGGATTATAAAAAATGGTGTTCTTCATGCCAAGCTTACGTGCTGTCACATTCATTAATTTTGCAAAATTTTCAACACTTCCGCTGAGGCCAACAGCTACTGTTACAGCGGCGTCATTCGCTGACTTTGTGATAAGCCCAAGGATAATATGACGTATGAGTATAATTTGCCCTGTTCTGAGGCCAAGTTTAGACGGCTCTACAGGCGGTGCATTGCGCGGAACAACCAAGGGTGTCTCCATGGATATTTTTTTCTCACGTAGCTTTGAAAAAATAATATAGAGTGTCATCATTTTTGTAAGAGAGGCTGGAAAGCGTCTGCCATCGGCATCGATGTGATGCAACACAGCACCTGTTTCTGCATCCATAAGAATCTCAGCATATTTTTGCGCATACGTAGGAAAGGAAAAGAGAGTCGAGAAAAAAAAGTAAAAGAATAAGAAATTTTTCATCAATTTTTGTAAAATAATTATAATGCTCTTTCTTAAAAATATCCTATAAAAAAATTAAAAACGCAATCATCTATATCCCTTTCAGCCCCTCACTTCTCGAAAATATTTACTTAATCTTAATATTTTTTAGCTATCTTTGGAGTATGAGGAGGAGAAGGATTTCATGACCACACCACATTACTATATTATTAATAAAGCCATTGCGGCTCATGGTGTCTGGAAAAGTCGTCTTATTGAGGCGATTTCAACAGGAAAATGTAATATCAGTGCAAAAAATGCATTACGTGTGGATGTTTGTGACCTTGGGAAATGGATTTATGGGGAAAATCTTCTTTTTTTTAGAGGCAACCCTCAGTACACGGCTTTGGAAAAGGTCCATGCTGAATTTCATGCGCGGACAGGAGAAATTTTAAAACTTGCTGAAAATGGAGAGACAGACAGAGCCTCTGAGCTTTTGGAGCGCGATCAACCTTTTGCTCAAACATCTGTGCAACTTGTCAAGTGCCTCAAAGAATTTGGAGCATTTTTAGAAGAGCATAACTATGAAACAAAAGAGGATATCCATTTTTCTGTGGAGACCCTCTTTGGACTTAACCCTGATCAATAACTGCCTAAGCAAGCGCTTTTTGAAGATACTCAAGACCATAAACTCGTTCAATAGGGCCAAGGGTTGCAAGGGTCGGCGCCGATGAAAAAAGGCGATCAGCAAGTATTTTGATATGATCAGCCGTAACACTCTCAATTTTTTTCAAAGTCTCCGTTGCCTTTAGAGGCGTACCGTAAGTGTGCATTTGATTGGCAAGTTGCTCACAACGAGACGATGTACTTTCTAAACTCATCATAAGACTTGCCTTCAGCTGTGCCTTTGCACGCACAAGATCTTGCTCAAAATGAGTAGAACTAAAATGCTTAAGCTCACTCGCTGCAACATCTAAAAGCTCATTCGCTTTTTCCTCACTTGTCCCGGCATACATACCAAAGATACCTGCATCTGATGCGGGCGAGTGAAACGTATAGACAGAGTAGACTAATCCGCGTTTCTCACGAATTTCTTGAAAAAGCCGTGAGGACATGCCGCCACCAAGAATCGTCGACAGGAGGGCTGCTGCATAGTAATCCTCATGTTTGTGAGGAACGCCCTGAAATCCCATCACCACATGCACCTGTTCAAGATCGCGGGTTTGGCGAAACTCTCCCCCTTTGTACGCCGCAACCTCTACCTTGTGATGACAGTCTTCTTTGAGATTTGTAAAATAATCTTCTGCCATTGCTACAAAATCTTTGTGATGAATGTTTCCAGCCGCTGCTAAGACCATTTGTTTTGCACCATAATGATTATGCATATAGGTTTTGACGCGCTCTGCCTTGAGGGAGCTAACAATCTCTGAGGTGCCTAAAATAGGGCGCCCCATAGGTTGGTGGGGAAAACACGTTTCTTGGAAATAATCAAAAATAATATCATCCGGCGTGTCATAGGTCTGGCCAATTTCTTGTAAGATAACGGATTGTTCTCGTTGAAATTCATCCTCTTGAAACGTTGAATTCTGTAAAATATCCGCCATGATATCCACGCCTAAGCGTGCGTCATTTTTCAAAAGGCGTGTGTAATACGCGGTTGTTTCACGGCTTGTATAGGCATTGACATAGCCGCCGACATTTTCAATCGCCTCAGCAATATCCTTGGCAGAACGCTTTTTTGTTCCCTTAAACGCCATATGCTCGAGCACATGGGAAATGCCATTAATTTCCTTGGGTTCATTGCGCGCGCCCACATTCAACCAAACACCAAGAGTGACCGTTTCAACACTTGGGATATGATCACTGACAACGCGTAAACCGTTCGAAAGAGTTGTGATTTGAATAGACATTTATGAATTTCCTTTTTGTGTGAGACCTTTATCTTTCGCATAGGGCGAGCTCATGTGAAGTTTTGCAAGCGCCTCATCATTTTCAACAATACGAATAGTGGAGCCTACTTTGATCGGTTTTGCAAGGTCAAACCCTTTTTTAAGGACTTCAATTACCAGATCGGCTGTATCATACCCCATTTGTGTGCGATCATAGGCCACAGCGGCAAGCGCTCCTTTTTCCACAGAAGCACTATCATTAGCAAACACAGGAACGCCCTGACTATGGGCGACACCCACGATCGCTGAAACCGCAGCCATAGCGGTATTATCGTTAGGAAAATAAATCGCATCAACCTTCCCCAAAAGATTTTTCGTCGCAGGTACCGCCTCATTAGTGCTATTCAAAGGAGATCTTACAATCGTTATCCCTGAAGCCACTGCTGCTTTTTCAAATGTCTCAAGATAAGTTGTTGAGTTGACTTCAGACGGATTATACAAAACGCCCAGCGTTTTAATAGAGGGCAAGAAGGATTTGATCATTGCAATTTGCGGCTCTGGCGGCATGTAGTCACTAATCCCGTTAATCCCAGGCGTTTTTGCGTTTAAATTCTTCACAAGCTTTGCCGCAACAGGATCTGTCACAGCCGTAAACACAAGGGGAATATGCTGTTGCTGGCTAATCGTTTCTAAAAGTTGTGCACTTTGAGTGGAGAGTGCTACCAGAACCTTAGGATTAAGATGGGCAAAATGCTGGACAATCTGAGCTGCTGTTGTCATTTGCCCTTGTGCATTTTGATAGACAATTTTAACGGTTTTGCCGTCAATAAAACCACGCTCGGCAAGGCGTTTAATCATCCCTTCGCGTACCGTATCAAGGGTGGTATGCTCAATAATTTGGGTAATGGCAATGAGAGGGAGCGCGTGTTCTTTTTTTGAAAAATAGTGATAGAAAAAAACGGCTAAAATAAGACTAAAAAGGATAAAACCAATAGATCGCTTAAACATAAGAATGAACCTTTCAGGATAAAAACAGAATTTAGGGCGCAAAAAACTACACCCCTAACAGCTTCGTTTTTAGAAGGTTCTACAGCAAAAAATATCAATGGATACAAAACGTCTCATGGCATAGATTTTATCCAAATATCTCCCTTTGCGCAACTTAATTTTTTGCATCTCAGCAATAAAACCTCCTCATCAAAATATTTATTTTTGATATAATCTCATGAATGTAGATTAATTTTCTTAAATGTATTATTGGAGATTTTTTATGAAAAATTTTAAAAAAATAGTTGCGGTCGCATCGCTTTTTGTTATAACGGGGAGCGTGGCAAGCGCGGGCATTATCCATTTTACAGAGCAAGGTGGTGGGGGTAACACTCCCTTTTGTGATACGGGGGGTAACTCCGTCTCTTATTACGAATTTCCAACCCTTGATAAGAATAAGAATGAAATAAAGAAGATTAGTGATAACTCCAAAATTTCCAGTCTGCATTATGATCCGGATAATCAAAAAACAACAGATAAGCTAAAAAATTTTATTTCTTGTGAAGAATCTAAAGCATTAGATGCATCAACAACACTCCTAAATCCTTTCTTTTTTTCAAAGGAAACAGAGACTCTCACGCACCTTTTTTCTTATGTTGATCCCACTTTTATGGCTCTTGGTATCTACCTTTTTGCGGATCAAAAGAAATATCTCGCAGATAGTGAAAATGAAAATGAGGAGTCTCTGGGGGAGGATTTCATAATGCATGATAAAGATATAAATACCGTGGAGAAAAATCTATTGGGATACCTCAAGAGTGACTCTCTTAAGGATAATGCCAATGTAAAAGCGTATAATGCTCTCCTTGAAACTCTGCTTAAGGGGGATGCCATCAAAAGCCGAAAGGACGCCGTGAAATTTGTTCTTGATAAGATTGAAAAAGAAAGCAATTAAAAAAACTAAGAGAGGGTGCGACTATAGCTGCCCTCTTCTCCTAAATTTTAGTATCAGGTACCGTTCAGGAAATTTTTTTCATAATCAGCGATGCATTGGTTCCACCAAAACCAAAAGAATTTGACATCACAACATTGACCCCTCGCTCTTTGGCCTTGAGGGGGACAAGATCAAGGTCACATCCTTCATCGGGTTCATGAAGGTTTAATGTCGGCGGGCAGATATTATCTTGAAGCGCTAAAAGACTAAAAATCGCCTCCACAGAACCCGCTCCACCCAGCAAATGTCCAATGGCGGATTTTGTCGATGACATGGATAATTTTTTTGCATGATCTCCAAAAAGACGTTTTACAGCGCGCACTTCAATAGCATCGCCCAGAGGTGTTGACGTTCCGTGGGCATTAATATAATCCACAGCCTCTGCGTCCAATTTTGCATTTTTAAGAGCAGCCCGCATGGCACGAAATGCACCGTCACCATCTTCTGCAGGTGCTGTAATATGATGAGCGTCTCCTGAGAGACCATAGCCGATAATCTCGCCATAGATCTTTGCACCTCGTTTTTTAGCGTGTTCATACTCCTCAAGGACAAGTGCACCCGCACCTTCACCCATCACAAAGCCGTCACGACCTTTATCCCAGGGGCGTGATGCTGTGGTAGGCGCATCATTATACGAAGTCGACAAGGCGCGACATGCTGCAAACCCTGCAACAGCAATGCGGCAGAGCGATGCTTCCGCACTTCCCGCAATCATCACGTCGGCGTCGCCAAATTGAATAAGGCGTGCTGCATCCCCAATCGCATGAGCACCTGTCGCACAGGCCGTCACTACAGAGTGATTAGGCCCCTTAAAACCATGACGAATGGTCACATGTCCAGAAATTAAATTAATCAGAGAGGCTGGAATAAAAAACGGACTAACGCGGCGAGGGCCCGATTCTTTGAGAATTTGACTCGTACGATCAATCTCCGTAAGGCCGCCAATACCCGAACCTAAAAGAACGCCAGTACGCTCTAAAGACTCTGTATCTGAGGGCTGCCACCCAGCGTCAGCAATCGCTTGATCGGCGGCAGCACATCCAAAAATAATAAATTTATCAACTTTACGCTGTTCCTTTGGTTCCATATAAGCTGATGGATTAAAAAGCGCATCGCCAAAATCTGCTGCTTCTGATGTTGGGACAGCTCCCCCAACGCGCGCAGGAAGATCGTCCACCTGAAAATGATCAATGGCACGAATGCCTGACTCTCCTTTTAAAAGACGGCGCCACGAATCCTTGACATTTCCAGCCAAGGGCGAAACCATCCCTATTCCTGTAACCACAACGCGACGCATACACATTTCTCCTAAACATTAAAAAAATAGCCTTAGAGTCCTTAGAAAAAGGATGCTAAAGCTATGATGCTAGAGTTTTATTAAGCAGCTTTTTTATGATTTTCGATATAATCAATTGCGGACTTGATCGTCGTAATTTTCTCAGCGGCATCATCAGGGATCTCACAGCCGAATTCTTCTTCGAGCTTCATCACAAGCTCAACTTGATCAAGGCTATCCGCACCAAGATCATCGACAAAGCTCGCATTTTCAACAACTTTAGCCGCATCCACACCAAGATGCTCAATCACAATTTCTTTTACACGGGAAGCAATTTCTGACATATTTTTGACCTTATTAACAGTTTGTTAAATATTTTATCCCTTTTTAGCACGATGATCAAAAGAGTACAAGAAAATCATTTCCATGGCATCATTCCAGGAAAATTTTTGAGCGTGCAGGGGAAGAAGTAGGGCGCCCTATCACACCCCATTAAACACGCAAAATTTTTTTTTCAAGATGTTTTGCTCATGCAATCTCACACAACCATAAAAAAAACCAGGCACATGTCCTGGTTTTTTAGTCCATATAAAATGGAGGAAGGCTTAGTTAACAACAGTAATCGCTGTACGTTGTTGTGCCCATGTGGCTTCATCAGCGCCGCCTTGTACTGGTGGTTTGTCTTTGCCATAGGAAATGGTCTTGAGACGATCAGCAGCAACACCGTGTTTTACAAGTTCTGCTTTTGCAGCGGCAGCACGCCTGTTACCGAGAGCAAGGTTGTACTCGCGGCTTCCACGTGGGTCGCAGTGACCTTCGACCATTGCTGTTGCTTGTGGATACATTTTGAACCAATCTGCTTGAGCTTTGATTGTTGACATCTCAGCTGCTGTGATTTTAGATTTGTTCAATGCAAAGAATACGCGATCCTTTACGTTTTGTTTGAAATCTTCAGCGCTTCCAGGAATCGCCTTCGTGGAAACGTTGACTTCTTGTACATCTTCGCCGCTGTTTTGGCAAGCAACGAGAGAAAGAGCTACGCCGGTCAAAGCCAGCAATTTGTAAATCATGTTAGTACGCATGTTTTTCATCCTTTAATGGTTATACAAGTGTTATTAAACCAACTAAAGGTTAACAAAGAATTTATTTTTACAAAATATAAAACTTGATGTGCCACACACATCCTTTCGCACCTGTAGGATAAAAGACACACTTCGTTGATTTTTATTAACATTTTAGAAGGCTTGAGAGCTTTTTTTCTAAAAAATTTTCTTTAGCCCAATGTTATTATTTTTTCCAAAGCCCTACAAAAAGTATCAATTTCCTCTTCCGTATTGTAGTAGTGAACAGAAGCTCGCACAATCTCTCTAAGCCCTCGGTCATCCATATCAAAGCGCGCGTATTCTGCAAGAGAAATCGATGTGTTGATCGAATGGGTGTGTAAAAAAGCTTGCACCTCTTGCGCTGATTGTGTGGCATGGGAAAAGGTGACAATGCCACATTTTGTCTGCCCCTTATCATGAACTGTGATGTGTGGAAGTGCAGATAATTTTGAACGTAAAGAATGGCCAAGCGCTTGAACGCGTTTTTGAATATGCTCAACACCCCAAGAATGCGCATAGTCTGCAGCCACACCTAAGCCAATTTTTGCAGCCACATTCGACTCCCACGTTTCAAAGCGACGGGCATCCGAGCGCAGAATATAGTGATTTTTGGATGTCCACCGCGCTGAATGCAGATCTAAAAAGGGAGGAGAGAGCTTTTCACGGATATCTTCTCGCACGTATAAAAACCCTGTGCCACGAGGACCTCTAAGATATTTTCTCCCCGTCGCCGTAAGGACATGACAGTGCAATTTTTCAACATCAAGAGACATTTGCCCTACGGATTGACACGCATCCAAAAAATAAAAAACACCTGCATCCTTTGCAATTTTTCCCACCTCTTCTGCGGGATTGACAAGGCCACCGTTTGTTGGAATGTGGTTGATGCTAATGATTTTGACATGTTTATCAATACGATTTTTAAGTTTTTTGAGGGAAATCTGGCCATGCTCGTCATCGGGAATCACATCAATCGTCACACCATATTTTTGTGCTACATGCATATAAGCAATCACATTGCTGGCGTACTCAGATGTTGTGGTAAGGATTTTATCGCCTGCCTGAAAAGGAAATCCATAAAACGCCATATCCCACGCTGTTGTGGCACTTGACATCACAGCAATATCTTCAGGTTTTGCATGAATGAGGCGTGCAAGAGACCTATAAACACTCGCAATCGCACTTTCTGCAGCCGCTTCGGCTTCATAGCCTCCTATGGTATTTTCTAACGTTAAGTGGTTGATAACAGCCTGACTGACGCATTCGGGCTGAAGAGAAGCCCCTGCATTATTAAAATGAATTATATTTTTACAGGCTGGCGTCTCTAAACGCGCTTTTTGAATATCAATCATTTTTCTGGATTCCTTTATGTAATTTTTCTGGGCTGGATTTTATTTCCAGCGCCATTTTGTTCCCTCTAAACTATCCTCCAAGAGCACCCCTGCTTCATCAAGCTCCAACCGCAACGCATCCGCAGCCTTAAAATCACGGTCTTTGCGCGCTTGATTACGACGTTGAATTAGCCCTTCAACAGCCTCCGCCGAAAGAGTTTCTTTTTTCACAGATTGCATAAACCAATTTTTAGGATTTTGCTCTAAAATACCTAAGAAATACGCTGATTTTTTTAATTTTGCTGCTACTGCTGGGTCTTTTGACTTGTTATAGTCTGTCACTAAGTTTTGCAAATGTGTTAAGGCAAGTGGCGTATTCATATCATCCAAAAGGGCTTCCATCACAGAGCTATCAGGCTCTACATGAGGGAGGTCAACGGAAAAATTACCTGCATCCCCCAACGCACGGTAAAACTTATCAAGAGATTGTTTGGCCTGCATCAGTTGATCTTTTGTAAAATCCAAGGGCTGACGATAGTGGGATGCTAAAAGCGCATAGCGTATAGTTTCACCCTGATGTTCACTCAGCAAATCGCGCACAGTTAAAAAATTACCAAGAGATTTGGACATTTTAGAGCCATCCACCATCAGATGACCATTGTGCAGCCAATATTTTGCCATTCGCTCTGTTCCGTGGGCTGCACAACTCTGTGCCACTTCGTTTTCATGATGAGGAAAAACAAGATCAATACCACCACCATGAATATCAAACTCTTCGCCCAAATACGCAGCACTCATGGCGGAGCACTCAATATGCCATCCAGGACGCCCTCGTCCCCAGGGGCTATCCCAACCTGGTTCATCCTCATGCGAAGGTTTCCACAGCACAAAGTCACCAGGATTTCTTTTATAAAGAGCGACTTCGATGCGCGCTCCTGCAATCATCTCATCCAAAGAGCGGCGTGCTAATGCTCCATAATTTTTATATTTCCCTGTCTCAAAAAGCACATGACCTGTCTCAGGATAAGCAAAATCTTTTTTAATCAACTCTTCGATCATATGAATCATTTGAGGAATATGCTCTGTCGCCCGTGGCTCACGCGTCGGCGGCAAGGCATTGAGGGCGTTCATATCATCGTGATAGGCTTCTGTTGTACGATCTGTCAGCTGGCGTATGTTTTCCTTATTTTCCTTTGCTGCTGTATTAATTTTATCATCTACATCCGTGATGTTGCGCACATACACTACACGTTTATAAAGGTTTTTAAGCAAGCGAAAAAGAACATCAAAAACAACGACAGGGCGGGCATTCCCGATATGGGCAAAGTCGTACACCGTTGGGCCACACACGTACATACGCACATAGTTCGGATCAAGGGGCTCAAAGGGCTCTTTTTGTTTTGAAAGTGTATTATAGAGCGCAAGCGGCATAAGCGTGTTCCTTGGACAGTAGATGCTTTAACTCACTTAGATTACCTTTATAAAAATAAGTGTGCCAGCCCTGTGATTCAGCACCGTCAATATTTGCTTTTGTATCATCAATCAAAAGAAGCTCGTGAGGCTTTAGATTAAGATCTTTTTCAATATATGTATAAAATTCTTTTTCAGGCTTAATGTACCCTATGTGACAGGAGGAAAAACACTTCTTAAAGACTGCACCCACTAAGTTCACAATATGTTTTGTGCGATAGGGATCTTGGTTTGTCCCTATATAAGCGAGGATATGCAAAGATTTTACAAAATCTATCATTTCAAGATCTACGTAACGATCGTGTTCTAGCCAGTAATTTATATAGACATCAGGGGTAAGGCCAAGATCTTGAAAAAGAGGGTCCTTAAAAACGGTGGTAAGATGTTCTTTTGTATCAAGCTTTCCCGTCGTCACAGCATACCACTCTGCCTCTGGGTAAATTTTCTCGAAATGTTTTTTAGTAAGACCTAAATCCTCTTTGATAGACGAAGACCAAAGATAGCGGCCATTGACGTCTTGCCCTCTAAAAAGTACACCATCAACATCAAAAATAATCGCTTTTATCATTTTCCCCAGCTGTCCAACTTTTTTTTCTTTCCCATAGCACAAATCATTAAAATAACACAGAAAATTAATTTTTTGTAAACTTTATGCACCATAAAATAGCAACTAAGGGGCATAATGAGTATGCCTTTTTAACATCGAAACCCAAGGAGATAAAAATGCTCGATACAAAAATCAAAGTCATAGCCATAGCCACTTTAATGACCTCATCACTTGCAGCGCCCCTGTTGGCATCCGAAGAGAATAATGACAATATTAAAGAGCGTAAGGAAAATGTAAAAAACTTTAATAGAGTGTTGCTCCGCGATATTCTTAAAAATGTTTTAAAAGAGGGAAGCGTTTCAGACTCAAAGGATTTTTCAAAGCTCCTTAAAAAAGCGTTTAAAGAAATTCAAGATCTTGAGATGGATAAGGATGATCTCAAACAGGAGCTCATTCCATTTATGCAGGATGTTGTGGACCCACAAAGAATGTATTCAGGCAAAAAAATGTATACAAAAAAGAGAGCCTATACACCTGGTGCTGACAGCCTGAAGAATGATAAAAACAAAAAACTCTATTCAAAATTTATACACAATGTCTATGAATTAACACGTGGAGAATAAAACAGGCCTAGGATGGGAAAAATATGACGAAGGAGATCACATGGCCGTTCGCCGATCTTTTCCCTTTTCTCCTATGCCTCTGTTTACCCTGGGTTGGCCTTACGAGCCTTCCCCCTTTCTATATAGGGATTTGGGTTGATGTAGAGCTCACCTCCATCGCGCTTACCCTGTTAAGCAGCCTTTTATGCTTTTCTCTTTTTTTTCAGAAAAACTATAAAAAATACGTAGACCATCCGTTTTTTCTATGTTTGGGGGGAATACTTCTGTGGCAAACGCTATGCATAGCCTCATTTTCTAGCCCTGGATTGGCTCTTATTGGCAACCCCATGAACGGGGAGGGGCTTTCGACATGGGTGAGTTTTTTTCTCATCACACTTTTTTTTGCGTTCTTTTTACACTCGAAATATAAAAATTTTCTTGTTATCTCCCTTTGCTTATCCGCGATAACCTTCACAAGTTTGAGCTTTTTGGGCCACCCGCAGTTTGGGATTTACAAAAATTGGGCGTGGAGTCCTTATGTTTTTCCCTCCTATTTAGCTTTTCTTGGATTATGCGTTCTCAGCTTATCTTTTCTTTACACCTCTAAAGTTCGCTATAGTCTTATGGCATTAAGTCTTTTCATCCTAGGCGTTTCTTCGAATTTAACCGCCGTTTTTGGTATTTTAATAGCGCTGTGCGCTGTAGGAATCTCCTTTTATCTTGCTCAAAAAATACCCCATAGCACTGTTAAAAAATTGGCATCTTTCTATTTATTTTTGCTGCCCCTTTTCATGATTTTTCTTTTTTATTTTTTGCACAAAAGTGGCTATTTCCCAACGATTTCATCCAGGTGGAATCAATTTTCATTAGTCTTTCATGCTTTTAGCGACAGTCCTCTTAAGCTCCTGACAGGATTTGGTTTTGGTCATTACACAGAAATTTTTTTCAAACATTTAACCGATCTCCCTCTTTCGTTTTATAGTCAAGAAAAGTGGAATCCTTCTTGGGATGGAGTAGATCGCACCGATTTTCATGCCCATCATGAAGCCCTTCAAGTTCTTTTTTCTACAGGTATTCCTGGTGCATTGCTTTATCTTTTGATGCCACCGTGTCTTTTGTGGATTACATCCAGGCGTCATTTTTTTCCATGTTTGTTTATTTTAAGTTGTTTTATTATTTTATCATCTTCTTGGTTTCAAATGCCCCTAACCCTTCCTTTTTCAGCGGCTTTAATGTCTGTTTTTCTAAGGCCGGTTCCTTTTAAAATAAAATATCCAAGGCTATATTTTGCACGCAGTTTCTCATTAATTGCGGGAGCCCTTCTTCTTTTCTCAAGTATCATTCAGCTCAAAACCGCTCTTGATTTCTCTGAAAACACCTCTTGGTTTGCGCAAAAAATGAATCCATCGCCTCTTTTAGAAAAAAGCACTATTGATGGTTTATATGATGCTGGAGGGTATCATCTCGCTTTTCATACTCAGTCTTTTGTTGAGGATGCCAAGGAGAGTGACTATGATCTTTACCCTGATGAAAAAGATCAATTGATGCAGCTCATTCAGCAAAATAATCGCATCCACAATAAAAGTCTTTATGGACTGACAAGCCACCTGAGTCTCATGGATTGTTTTTTTAAATGCCTCGTGCAAGATCTCGTGAAAGATACAAAAAATACGGGTGATAAAAATGAAAAGCTATTCAGTGAGTGGGAAAATTTAGTCGCAATCGCACAATATACAATGCCAAAACGCACGGATTTGCTTGTTCCTTATTTTCGTTTTCTCCTGGGGCATCAGAAAGTAGAGAGTTTGGATACACTCTGCCATCACATTCTTAGCAATAACCCTGATGATGCCATCGGACTTTGGTTTAAAGGGGCTTCCTTGATTCAGCAGGGCGACAACCAAGGATATTCTTTGATGCAAAAAGCCATGACACTTGGTGCAGGCCATTTCATTCCGATCCCCGCAGCTTTAGAAGAAAAGGTTTTCTATTTTAACTTGAATAAAGATGATCCGTTAATTTTTTAATTTTTTCAAATCACTGTTCCGTTGTATTTGATATTAAAATCAAATTTCTCGAATTTTATAAAAAAGACCATTCCCATAGCTATTATGCTTTATATAAAAATAATCAATTAATACGGATGAGTAAACTATAAGAGACTCAGTCTTCTCTTGACCTTTTCATAGCCAAGCAAGGGGAGTAAATCTTTCATTTCTGGCCCGTGATCTTGTCCTGTAAGGGCTTGACGAAGGGGCATAAAAAGCATTTTTCCCTTACGCCCTGTCCTTTCTTTTAAAACCCCCGTCCACTGTGCCCATGTTTCCTGGGTAATCGGTGCTTTGGAGAGAAGCTCAAGGGCCGTATGTATGTATTCTCTATCAAGATCTTTAGGCACAGAGATATCTCCGTGAAAAATGGTATACCAAGACTTAAAATCCTCCTCAGACTCGATATTCCCTTTGAACAAATCCCACTCTGGTTCTGAGAATTTTGAAAAACCACGTGCCAAAAGTTTTGGATGCATCGCATCAAAGGGCATCATCGCCATCATTTTATGATTGAGCTCCTTAAGTTCTTCCAAATCAAAACGAGGTTGATTGCGACTAAATGTCTCAAGATCAAAACTCTCAATCAGGTCCTCTAGGCAAAGAAAAGGTTGAATCGGTAGTGATGTGCCAAGACGCGCTAAAAAAGAACAAAGGGTCATGGGCTCAAAACCTTGCGTGCGCAATTCACCCACACTCAGACTTCCCAGGCGCTTTGAAAGGCCACTACCGTCTTTATCAACAAGCAACGTCGTATGTCCAAAAGAAAGCGTTTTTGGATCGCGCCCCAAAGCTTCAAAAAGCTGCACTTGGACGGCTGTATTCGTTACATGGTCCTCGCCTCTGAGGATATGAGTAATGTCTGTATCCACATCATCCACAACAGACGTCAGTGTATAAAGATAAGCCCCATCTGCACGCACAAGCACAGGATCACTAAGCGTCCCAGGGCCAAAATGCACAGGCCCACGAATAAGATCATTCCACGAAACATCCTTATCCTCAAGCAGAAAACGATAATGGGGGCGGCGACCTTCTTTTTCAAAAGCTTTTTTTTCATCATCTGTTAGCGCTAAAGCAGCACGGTCATAGCGCGGGGGCTCGCCTCGTCCCAATTGCCGCTTGCGCTTAAATTCAAGCTCTTCAGGCGTTTCATAACAGGGATAGAGCCGGCCTTTTTCAATCAGCATCTGCATCATTTCTTTATAGCGATCAAACCGCTCGGATTGCTTAAAAAAACTTTGGTGCGTTAGGCCAAGCCACTCAAGGTCTTCAAGAATAGCAAGCTCATACTCCGGCTTAGAACGCTCGAGGTCCGTATCATCCATGCGCAGCAAGAAATGTCCTTGGTGTTTTTTGGCAAACAGCCAATTAATAAGAGCAGCGCGAATATTTCCAATATGGAGATACCCTGTGGGCGACGGTGCAAAACGAACTTTAATGGTCATACATATTTTCGTGATGTTATTTTTCTATAACACTACCTTTTCTTAACGCTAAAAGTCTAGAATTTGCATGTCTTAAGCATGCATTCTGCTCTAAACACTAACAACCCACCGAAAAAATATCTCTTTTTGAAGCATTAAGCCGCGATTAGTTTTTTCACTTTTTCAAGATCTTCGGGGGTATCCACACTTTGAGGAATGGAATTGACAACCACAACATCAATACGCATCCCATCTTCAAGGGCGCGCAACTGCTCTAGGCGCTCACTTTGCTCAAGGTAAGAAGGTTTAAGACTCACAAATCTTTTTAAAACATCGCGCTTGTAGCCATACACGCCAATATGATGATAAAGATCTTTTCCCTCACTGGGGATACTCGAGCGGGAGAAATAATGTGCTTGTGTTTTTGAGCCTATAGGCACACTTTTCATCGCAATTTTTACAACATTTATATTGGTACGATCCCCCTCATCAAGGGATTTTGCTGCAATGGTTGTCATATCATGATCACTCTCAGACATAAAAGTCGCCATCATTTTAAGGTCATCCGGGTTTAAATTAGGCTGGTCGCCTTGAACATTAATAATCAATTGATATGCCCCCTTGGGATCAAAAATTTCTGCGGCTGCATGCACACGGTCCGTTCCCGAAGGAAGTTCTGGATCTGTCATCACAGCCACACCGCCATGGGCCTCCACAGCCTCTTTAATCGCTTCACCGTCACACGCCACAATTACAGGACCAATATTGGCTGCCATCGCTTGCTGCATCACGCGCACAATCATGGGAATGCCATGAATATCCGCAAGGGGTTTATTGGGCAAACGCACAGCCGCCATACGCGCGGGAATAACAGTCAAAATTGTCATAAATGTCCTTGAACTCCAAAATCTGATGGGCAAAGATTATCATAGTGAAACTCAAAAAAGGGAAATTTTTTATGAAACATGCATTTAGAATGTTCGCATTTCTATTTTTATGTGTGCAGGTTTTGAACATTGATCCTCTTTTGGCGTCTGAAGATCTTCAGGAAAGGGAAAAATCTAAAATTTACCTCTTTCCTTCTGCTGAAAAAATCGAAAAGGGTGTATTAGAGTCACTAGGTCTGAAGAATTTCTTAGAAATATCAAAGATTCATGAAAAGCTTGGTAATCAGAAAAAATCCTATGATGAGATTAAAGAAGCTCTCTGGAAAGCATTCAATGAATGGGTCTGTAACGATACAAAAAACCCTAATGAACGAGACCTCCTTATGACCCATGTTCACAAGGTTTATAACTCTATATTCGAAAGATTCCTCGCCTTAGCAACGCCTCTTTAACCGGAGTCAAAGCTATAAAAAATTTCCTTTGAGGGGGGAGATGATTGACAAAATCTTTAAAAATGTAAAAATAACGCTAATGATTTGATATAATTCTGGTCGCGCTTATGCTCTCTCATCGCTCTTATCCCACAACACGCCTTCGTCGTACACGGCAATATGATTGGCTGCGCGAGCTTGTCGCAGAGACACAGTTGTCCAAAAAAGATTTCGTGCTTCCGCTTTTTATCCGCACAGAAGAGGGCGAAAAACATATTAAAACCATGCCAGGTGTTTCGCGCTATACCCTCACAGAGCTTTTTTCTATTGTTGAGGAAGCGATTGCCAAGGGTCTTACATCGATTGCTCTTTTCCCCCATACGCCACAACATCTTAAAACAGAAGATGGCGTTGAGGCTTTGAATCCGAATAATCTTGTTTGTTCTGCACTGAGGGAGCTTAAAAAGCGCTTTGGTCACGCCATTGGCCTGATCACGGATGTAGCACTTGATCCTTATACAACCCATGGCCATGACGGTGTGATTGTAAAAGACCGTATTTGTAATCATGCAAGCAACGATATGCTTGTCAAACAAGCCCTCAATCAAGCCGAGGCCGGTGCAGATGTTATTGCGCCATCAGATATGATGGATGGCCGCATTGGGGCGATTCGCCAAGCGCTTGACAAAGAAAACTATGATCATGTGTTAATCTTAAGTTACGCCGCTAAGTATGCGACGCATTTTTATGGACCCTTTCGCGATGCTGTGGGAGCAGGAGCGATTCGTCATTTGCAGAGTCAAAACCTTCAGCACAAAAAAACTTATCAAATGGATTTTCGTAACAGCGATGAGGCTCTCCATGAAGCAGCCCTTGATCTTCAAGAGGGTGCCGATATGATTATGGTTAAACCGGCATTGCTTAATCTTGATATTATTTACCGCATCAAGGAGAAATTTAAGGTTCCGATCTTTGCGTATCATGTAAGTGGTGAATACTCTGTGCTGAAAATGGCAGCCGAGCAAGGCATTTTGGACTATGAAAAAGCCCTTCTCGAGGTTCTTTATTCTCTTAAGAGAGCGGGTGCTGATGGTATTTTTACGTACGCGGCTCTAGATGCTGTAGGGCTTATTGACTAGGAAAAATAAGCGTAAAACCCACGCATCATTCGCATTTTATTCTTTTTCTTTCATATAATCTGCGAGTGTCTGAAGATCAATAAGCGCCTTAGGAAAGCTGCTCATATGGCCGTGATGCCACCATTTAAAGCGCTTTTTAGCCTCTTCTCCTTTGAGTTTTTTCTCCCCTAACTCAATCGTTCCCTCAACTGAGTTTTCTTTGAACACAGCTTTTTCATGATTTTTATCATAAATAATATAATCACCTATTTTCTTAGTATCGGGATTCCACACAATGGGATCTTGGCTTACATCTTTTTCTTCACTCTCTTCTTCATCATCCCAATTCATAACAAAAACATTTTCTTTCCCAAGTTTTTTTTGAATAATTTTTGCCATAAGGGGTACAGGCGCTGTGATCATATAAAGTTTATTGTTATATAATTTTTTCATCACCTTTGCGGCAAAAGAATGAAGGTACATGGAAAGATCTGCATGGAGCGGGAATCTTTTATCGTTATGATCCCATTCTTTCAAGGCTTCCAGCATATAGTGAAAGGATTTTGCAATACCCATATGCGATGTCATAGGTGCGTCGACATCTGTCAGCACACACACAACCATTTCAATATTTTCTGCTTTTATATCCTCAAGAGAACCGATCGGCGATTTACTTGCAAAGGCAACCCATGCTTCGTTATCCACATAGCCATCTCTTAAAAGACTTTGGAATGTGTCGATACCATCACTGAATTTAACGCCCTCACCACTTCTGACAAGGCCCTCATATTTTTTATGTCTAGGAAGGTTTTTTTCTGCATCTTCGTATTGAATTATATAAGGTGG
Organism: Pseudomonadota bacterium; assembly: GCA_021808925.1. Lineage (GTDB taxonomy): Bacteria > Pseudomonadota > Alphaproteobacteria > Paracaedibacterales > JAKBAR01 > JAKBAR01. The sequence goes on from JAKBAR010000010.1 coordinate 18,040, forward strand.
ATTTTCTTTTTCTTTCCAAACATATTCATCGAACGCATATTTTTTCCAAAACGCTTGTCGTTTCTTACTCTGATCAATACGCTCCATCGCGAAATAAACACCGTCAGAGCCTTTTCCAGTCCATAAATTTTTATCGATTTGTTTGAAGTCACTGAGTATGAGCCCAAGCGCAGGATGTTTTTGGAAAAAACAAACTAGAACAACAAAAGAAAGAAGTATTTTCATTATTTTAAGGTGGGAGAATATTATTATTTAATTCTTATATGTTATGCAAAAAATCTTAATAAAGCATTAACACAAATCTTTCTTTGGACATAAAAAGCGTATTACACCGTCGTTTTTCAAATGCCCTGCAAGATTTTCAGCATCCTTTCCATGGCCACAAAAAAGGTCAAAGCGCATTTTTCCTTTAATCGCCCCCCCTGTATCCTGCGTGAGCGCTAGATTTCTAATCCGCTTTTTCGTTACAGGATGCTGCACCTCATAGGCAATTATCATCCCAAAAGGCCACACAGCCGCATCACAGGCAAGACTATGCATGGGCGTGAGCGGCAACTGCTGTGTGCCAATAGGACCAGAAAGTTGATCCCCTTGAAGAATTTCCTTAAAAAAAACATAAGATTCATTGAGGTGGAGGATATTTTCAATTTCCTGAGGGTGATTATGCAGCCATTCCTTGATGGTTTGGAGCGACACGTGATTGGGGTGAATCGCACCACGTTCTTTTAAAACGCGGCCAATAGGTGTAAACGGATAACCATTTTGTCCTGCATACCCCACACGCATGACGGTATGATTATCAAGCTCGATACGCCCCGACCCTTGAATTTCAAGAAAAAAAGCATCGACAGCATCCGTTACATAAACAAGCTCAAGATTTTTATTTTTGAGAGCTCCTTGATCAATCGCTTGACGGGAAAAATTTTTAAACGTGGGGATTTGGTAAAGGGGAGTGGGATACGCAGCACTCTGTGTCAGTGATCCTTTGAGCGTGGGCTCGTAATAGCCTGTGAAAAAAGCCGCTTCATCAAAGCACATTTCCTCAAAAAAATGATTAATAAGAGGATATGCTTGGTTTTGATCAATGCCCTGCACAGCTTCGCAAAAAGTAAGCCAATTTTCATATTGACCAGGTGTAAAAAGAAGGATAGGAGCTTTTTGCGCGAGGTGCCAGGCACATGACTTTTGGAGTGCGTTAAAAAAATCCTGTGTTATACGTTTTTCAGAAAACAGAGGATTAGTCCCCGATGCTTGTCTTTGATAAGTACCATACAGGATCAGTGTCACCAAGAGGCTTACTAAATGTCCACAAATTCACCATGCGAATGGCTATTTCCTCTGGATTATCCATAATTTTTCCATCCGCATCATAGGTAATAAAACGCTGATAGCTTGTAAATTTTAGTGTGAGAGATGCAATGTTTTTCGTAATTTTAATGCTCTCGAGATGGGACTGAATCTCTCCAACAATTTCATTAGAAGTGGTTTGGTGCTGCGTAATGCGTTTATCAATAACCTCACAAAATTGTTTGAGAATAAAGGGAGCCAAAAGCATTTGAAGTGTTTCTTTATCCCCCTCTACAAAAGCTTTTGTAATTATTTCAAAAGCCATTTTTGAATTATCCATAAAATCATGCAATTGAAAATCAGGTTCTTTTTCCTGAATAAGGTGCAGTTCCTCCCAAAAAGGACTTTCTGTGATATCCAAATCCATATTTTCTGAAACAAGGGTAGGGCGCCTTGGAAGCTCCACTACATTATTTTTTAAAGGCATCTCTTCACTGTCCTCAAAAGGATACTTTTTATCAAAGCCATCCCGATTGCCAAGAACTGACCATAATCTAAAAAACAAATACCCTGATAAAAGAGCAAAAAAGAGAATTTCAATCATTGGCATCCGCTTTTTTTATTCTGCAACACTTGCATCATTTCCACCCAAATCAGCACTGCCTGTCATCATGGCATCAGCCACATTGCTGGCATTGGCACGCACAGCTTTTTCGATTTCCTCTGCAATGGCGGGATTATCCTTAAGGAACTGGCGCACGGATTCTTTTCCTTGAGCGAGGCGCTGTGTGCCATAAGAATACCACGAACCCGATTTTTCAATCACCCCTGCTTTGACACCAAGGTCAATGAGCTCACCCATTTTAGAAACACCCTCGCCGTACATAATATCAAACTCAACAACCTTAAAGGGTGGCGCCATTTTATTTTTCACAACCTTGACGCGCGTTTGATTGCCGACCACATTTTCTTTATCTTTGATGGCTCCGATGCGGCGAATATCAAGGCGAATCGTTGCATAGAACTTAAGCGCATTTCCACCTGTAGTCGTTTCAGGATTACCAAACATCACGCCAATTTTCTGGCGAATTTGGTTAATGAAAATCACAAGACAGCCTGTGCGTGAAATAGATCCTGCAAGTTTGCGAAGGGCTTGGCTCATCAGGCGCGCTTGAAGTCCCATGTGCGAGTCGCCCATATCGCCCTCAAGTTCTGCTTTGGGAACAAGCGCTGCCACAGAGTCCACGACCAACACATCCACAGCACCACTGCGTACAAGGGTATCCGCAATTTCAAGGGCTTGTTCACCTGTATCGGGCTGAGAGATCAAAAGATCATCAAGATTCACACCAAGCTTGCGCGCATAGGACGGATCGAGGGCATGTTCTGCGTCCACAAAGGCACACGTTCCACCTTTTTTTTGCGCCTCGGCCACAGCATGCAGCGCAAGAGTGGTTTTTCCCGAAGACTCAGGACCATAAATTTCTATAATGCGTCCTTTGGGAAATCCACCGATCCCAAGAGCAATGTCAAGCCCCAGTGACCCTGTGGGGATAATTTCAGCATCCACCGCACTCCCCTTTTGTCCAAGGCGCATGATAGAGCCTTTCCCATACGCACGATCAATTTGATTAAGGGCGGCCTCGAGGGCTTTTGCACGTTCTGCTGACATTTTTTAATTTTCCTTGGTTTAAGACAATACATGTAGTTTCAAGAGTAACCCTATGGACACTATATTTCAAGGGGGTGAATGTTTAAGATTGATCTTGGATCTTTTATCTGAGAGAGTGCCCTTGTGTTTTTTCACGATCAAAGGATCTATGATGACCTATCTAGTTAAAATAATTAGTTTTTTTACGGTGCTCATGACGTTTACGACGCTCCATAGCTCGCAGCCTACGGATAAGGAAATCCGCAAAAAAATCACTGAATACAACAATAGGAAAATCCAAGGGAATAAATATGCGTTATCTTTTTCGTATTTTGAAATGAACGCAGATCAAATTCTTCTTCTAAAGGATGTTGTTCAAAATAATAAAGATCTTAAAAAACTCGATCTTTATAAAAATAATCTGAAAGCGGAGGGGGTGAAAAATCTCGAAAGTATTCTTAATGGATCAAATCTTGAAGTCTTGGACCTGGGTTTCAATCAAATCGATATTAATGGACTTCCGTCGATTATAAAGATCATTCAAACAAATATTTATCTTAAAATCATCAACCTTGATTGGAATATTTTTGGTCCTACGGCTATAGAAATGTTGAGTGAAAACATTCAAAACTCATCCCTTGAAGAGGTTCGACTAAAGGATGATTTTAAATATATGACAGATAAGAGTGTCAAGTTTATTCTAAAATTTCTTAGTAACAACCGAAAGATTAAAGAGCTATACATTAGGGGTGACAATATCGGCCCCGATGGAACTTTTGAAATTCTTTCCTATATCGATAAATATCATTACCCCCTTGAGATTATACAATCACTTTCGAATACTTACGGCCCTGGGATTAATGAGGATAAAAATAAAAAGAACAAGGAGATGGTCCAGAAAATTGAAAAGACTCAAAAGATGGAGATGCACCAAAGCCAGGGAAAGTTTAAGGATTTTAAGCGGCGGTTCAATTTTAGGTTTTATTATACTTAATTATTTGAGAGAGGGGAGCTCCCCCTCTCATTAGTCAGAATCAGAATCGAAATCAGAGCTATTTTTCTTTTTCTTCTTAACAACTTTCTTTTTTTTATGATCAGCACCAGTGCCAGCAGTGGCAAGATTATAAGAGTAGTCAGTGAAACGAGCGGTCGATGGACTCATAAAAGTATTTTGATTAAAGTAAGTGCGTCGATTTAACTCATTACCCACCTTATCTTTTTCATACTCATCTAGGTAATCGTAATTTTTTTTATAAGTTTTAAAATCTTTGTTATTCCAAAAAGAATCTTTCTCGGGTGGCGTTGATCCCATGCCAAAAGCGTATTTCAGAATCCTAGATGTTTCTTCATTTTTCTTTTCATTTTTCTTTTCATCTTTTTCATGAGTGGATTTTAGGTTTTTAGAATTTTCTTTTTCATTTCCCTCTTCTTTTTTATTCTCCTCAGACGCCAAAAGAGGTGGCGTTAAGAATTGAGAAAAAGTCAAAAACCCCACCGAGAAAATTATAGGCATTGTCGTTTTGTACATCACACATCCTCTATTCAATCTGCATTGAATGCTCTAGTGAATAAGATCAAGGATTTTTATTGTCTACACAAGCTAAATTACTTTTTCCATCACGTATGTTGGATACGCATCGTATGTATCATAAAGCGAGAGAGCATCATCCACGCAAGATAGTTGATGAATGCCACTTGTAATAAAAATCGAGTCAATCCCAGCATTATTTGCACCCTTAATATCCGTGCGCAGCGAGTCGCCAATCATAAGAATTTTACCAAGGTCATTCGTGTGCATACGCTCAAACATTTTTTGATAAATACTCACAAACGGCTTGCCATGATAGCGTACTGTTCCTCCCATTTTTTCATATTCCTTTGCTATTCGCCCGGCACAAAGCGCTTCACTTTCTCCAAAAAGAACAATCAGATCAGGGTTTGCACAAATCATGGGCAGCTTCCGTGCCCTACCTTCCTCAAGTTCTGGCACATACATCTCAAGGGTATCCTCAAAGGAAAGAGTACCTGTATTAAGAATAAAATCCGCATCCTCCAGAGGTGTATTTGTATAATTCTCAAGTGTGTCATAAAGGCTTTTATCTTTGTCAGGGCCCATGTGATAGAGCTTAGAACCAAGGCTTTTGTAAAAAGCATCAGGCCGGTCACGCAAGTGCTCAAACGTATCTTCACCCGATGTAAAAAGATTTGTATAGAGATCCAGGGGCACCCCACGATCAACAAGCTGTGCTTTTGCAGCATTCGTGCGGCGGGGTGCATTTGACAAAAAGTAAACAGGTTTCCCAAGGGTTTTTAGGTGCGTTAAGATCTCAATAGCCCCTGGAAAGGATGTCTTTCCATTGTGAACAACACCCCACAGATCAAAAATAAAAAAATCATAGTGATCGATAATTTCACGCAGGCTTTGCAGGGGGAGTGACTTTTGCTTTTTTTGAGGGAGATTCATCACGAGGCGTATCCTTTTTTAGGGTTGAGGGCGGCGTTATTTTTTCTGCATTCGGCTTGTCTTTGTCATTCTTTTTTTCTTGGTTTTGAGCGGCAGGTTGAGCCCCTGAAAAATGATCCACAATCCACTGTGCGGCTTTGAAACCTTTATCACAGCTCTGTCTTGAAAGATAGATTTCTTTAATATCCTCTGTTTTTTTAAGATTCAAAAGAATGGTTTCTAGGTGGACAATCATTCTTTTAAAGAAAGTTTGCGTTTCCCCGTCAAGGGACGACAGAGGCGCTTTTTTGAGACAATCAATATGTGCACTGCATTGTTCTACAGCCGTTTCTTTTGTCAGCGCATACGCTAAAGATATGGAAAAAACAAAAACAAAAAAGCATTTGATGATCATGGATTATCCTTATGGAAAGTGTTTAGCCTGCTCCCTGTGCATGCAATAAGTGTCTGCCAAATCGCCTCAAAGGAGGTTTCTCGCTCAAAATGATGGTTAAAAATTTTGGGCTCAGGGTTTGCAACCATTGTGCGAACGTGTAGATTTTGATAATTAACTTCTACATGAATACCAACGGCTGAGCGACAGGAAGCATTCTCTAAGCGCTCAATATACCCCCGTTCGATCTGCGCCATTAGTTGCGCTGTGGGATCATTCATTTCCCTTAAAAGTATTTTTGTTTCTTCATCATCTGAGCGACATTCTAACGCCACAATGCCTTGGCCTGCTGCTGGAATCATCGTGTCTTTCGAGAGAATAGCGGTACCTTCAATCGCGATCCCAAGGCGATCCAACCCTGCTTTTGCAAAAATCATCGCATCGTAATTTTCCTTGTTTCCATTGAGTTTGCCAAGACGCGTCCCTACATTTCCCCGCAAAGGGATAATCTGAAGATCTGGCCTGTGATAGTTTAAGAGTGCCATACGCCTTGGTGCAGACGTCCCAACAAAACTTTTCTGCGCAAGATCATTAATCTGACATCCATACACTTTATTCTCATCATAATTAAAATGCGTCACAAGCACATCACGGGCGTCCGCACGAGAGAGATAAGCTACAATTTCGAATCCTTTGGGGCGCGGCGTTTCAAGATCCTTCAGAGAATGCACGGCAATATCGATTGTTTTTTCCTCCAAACACCGCTCAATTTCCTTGCTAAAAAGAGCCTTTCCCCCAATCTCATAAAGAGGCCTATCTTGAATAATATCCCCGGTTGTTTTGATTGTGTGAATCACATAAGGAATGTTTTGAGAGGCTAAATAGTTTTCGACAAACCGCGTTTGTGCAAGAGCAAGAGGGCTTCCTCGGGTACCAATAATAAAAGTGCGCATGAATGCAGAGCAGAAAAACCAAAGCAACATTGTGTGCAATTTTATTTTAACTTTTCATAAAAAGCAATTCGTCGTGCAACATGTGGAATTTTTAGGGCAATTCTTTAGCCGGGCTTGAATTGTTAGGGTTTTTCCTTTGAAAAATTAAGCATTTATCCCCCTTTTTAATCTCCTCTATTTTGCAGCGCTGCCACCCCCTCATCATTCCTATCCTAAAAAATGCATGCTTATTTTTTTATAAAGCTCAAAAATATCTTTATGTGCTAAGACGGCAGGTTTTCCACGATCACTTCCCTCGCGAATCGAAAGCTTAAGCGGAATTGCCCCAAGAAAAGGAATGCCTAAATCTTTGGCCTGTTTTTCAGCACCTTTTTCATTAAAAATAGCTGTTGTATGATGACAATGGGGGCACTCGAACGCGCTCATATTTTCAATAATCCCAAGAACGGGGACCTCGACCTTTTGAAACATAGCAATCCCCTTGCGGGCATCAATTAAGGCGATGTCTTGAGGTGTTGATACGATCACAGCGCCATCCACATGAACTTGTTGCGCAAGTGTTAATTGAATGTCGCCTGTCCCGGGCGGCATATCCAGCATAAGAAAATCAAGATCTCCCCACGCCACATCAAAAAGCATTTGCATAAAAGCACTTTGCACCATAGGCCCACGCCAAATCATCGGCGCATCATCCTTCACAAGAAATCCAATCGACATAATCTTAAGGCCATGTGCCTCAAGAGGAATAAGTTTTTTAGCATCATTGACAGTAGGTTTTTCTTGCAATCCCACCATCATCGGCACAGAGGGACCATAAATATCTGCATCGAGCAATCCCACCTTATACCCCAGCTGAGCCAGCATCACAGAGAGATTAATCGCGACGGTAGATTTTCCAACCCCTCCCTTGCCAGAGGCGATTGCGATTATTTTTTTAACACCAGGGACATATTTTTTGACACGAAAAGTGTGATTTTGGGTTTGCATTTTTTAATTTTTTATTAATCTTCTTAGTCAAAACTATAGCGATAAAAGAGCGTGATTATAAGGAGTATTTTTTTATGGATTTTTTTAAAACACTTAGCCTTACTGTTTCTTTTTTGATGTTCACTTGTTTGTCCAATCACTTCTCTGTGTGGGCGCAGCAGGATTATCCTAACTGTAAGAAAAAAACACCTAAGACGATTTTCTTGGAACCCTTTAAAAAACTGACGAAAAAGCCAAAGGAGAAAGTAGAGGAAAAGATAGACGATAGTGCAAAAGACCGGGCTGACCTCCTTGAGAAATTTTTTTCTAAAAAAGAGCGCAAAAATATGGAAAAGGTGCTGAGGGTTAACTATAAATTATCTCCTAAAACTGGGAAAAAAATAGTTCAGATCCAAGTCAATGGCCCTTATATGAAGGAAAATGTGAGTAAGGCGTTTAGTTTATTTTTCAGTAAGTTCACTGGCCAAGATGTTGACTCTATGCACCTATCAACATTTTACCTACAGCCTGCACCGCCTGAGGTGATTGAGATTATCGCGGATGGCATCAATAATAATACAATCCATGAGTTATATCTTCAGAATAATATGTGGGGACCTGATGGGATAAAAATTTTAAGTGAGCGTGTCAAAGGGAAAGATTTTAATACTTTTGATTTTGGAATAAGTTATATGGGCAATGAGGGCGTTCCTTTCCTCATAGAGTTCATGAAAAACAATAAAATAAGAAAAATTTTCATTGATGAAAGCAATGCTAGTGAAGAAGAGTTTTTAAACTATCTCAATAAATATAATTATTACATAAAAAATATTATGGGTATTTCTTTCCATGAAGAAATATTAAAAAGTATTCTCAAGCGTAATAACGCACTTCCCAAAACAGATTTCAACAGAATGCTTACAAACTTTGATCTGTTCTTCTTTTATAACTAAAGGTGAGTAAGCAGATTGCTCATAAAACAATGATTTTTCTTAAATATTTTTTATATCTCTTTCCGATTGCGTGCGATAAAGTTATGATAGTGTCTATATAACATCTTCTATCAAGATATTAAGATATAATGAGCGATCCTAAAAACCCTTGGGGGCCCCGTAAAAGCGGCGATGGCCCCGGCAATGCATGGAATAAAAATAGTGGCAACGCAGCAGATGAGATGATTGACAAACTCCAAGAGCGCCTCAAAAAAATGATGGGCGGCGGTGGCGGCGGTCAAGGATCGGGGGGATCAGGTGGCTCTCCTTTTCACCAAGGTGCCGGATTCTTAGCACTTATCGGCCTTGGAGCTTTGGTTGTATGGTTTGCGCTTGGCCTTTTTCGTGTTCAAGAAGGCGAAGTCGGTGTTGTCTTGCGCTTTGGTAAAATGGTGCGTATCGTAGGGCCTGGCTTGCAATATCATTTACCTGCACCCTTTGAATCTGTACGTGTGCAAAAAGTCTCAGCGATTAACCGCATCGATGGGGGGATGACTGCAGAAGCCAAAAGTGGCGATTCCGAGCAGGCGCTGACACTGACATCCGACGAAAATATGGTCATCATTAGCTATTCTGTCCAATGGCGTATTAAGGATGTGAGTGAATATCTCTTCACTGCGCGTGATCCCGAGGGGCTCATTACTGTGGCTGCAGAAAGTGCGGTTCGCGAAGTATTTGGACAAACAACGGCACGCTCTGCGCTAACCGAAGGGCGTGAGGGTATTAGTAACCGTGCCCATGAATTACTGCAAAAAATACTCGACTCCTATAAACTCGGTGTCCAAATTGTGAGCTTCCAGTTACAACGCGTCGAGGCTCCACCGCAAGTTATCGAATCCTTTAACGATGTCCAAGCATCCTTGGTCGATGCGGATCGTTTAAAAAATGAAGCAGAGTCCTATAGTAATCAGATTATTCCTGTGGCCCGCGGTAATGCCGAGCGCATCAAGCAAGAAGCTCAGGCCTATGCACAAAAAACAGTGGCTGAAGCGGAAGGTGAAGCATCACGGTTTAACTTGGTCTACACAGCCTATAGCACAAACAAAGATGTGGCGCTCATGCGGTCCTATATGGAGACAATGCAACGGGTTCTAAAGTCTGCGCCTAAAATTATTCTCGATCCTAAAATTGGAAATATGGTGCCCTATTTGCCCATTAATGAACTCAAAAAACCTGCGCCTGAGGCGCATTCCACTAAAACGGAGACAAAATAATGACTCATCGTCTAACGATTCCTTTCCTTGTTATTTTGGGGGGCATTATTGTCCTTTTGAATTTTATGATGTTTACAGTCGATCAAACAAAACAGGCGATTGTCCTGCGCTTTGGTGCACTTGTTGATGTTTACACTCAGCCAGGCCTTAAGTTTCGCGTACCTTTCATCGATGATGTGATTATGTATGAGAAGCTGGTGCTGGATTATGATTTACCCCCCATTCCTATTACAACGGTGGATCAAAAGCGCCTTATCGTCGACACCTACACCCGGTATATCATCAAAGATCCTGTGCTTTTTTTCCAAACCATCAAACCTGCGACAGAAGATGGTGTGCGTATGCGTCTTGAGACCATTATTAGTAGCTCTGTCCGTAATGTCCTTGGTAAAATACCTTTGCGAGAACTTCTCTCTGAAAAGCGTTCGGCGATTATGCGAACCATCGAAGAAGAGGTCAAAGCTCTTGCAAAAGGTCTTGGTGTTGAAATTATTGATGTGCGTATTATAAGGACAGAACTTCCCGCAGAAAACCGCAATGCTGTTTTTGCGCGTATGAATGCAGAGCTCAATCGTATTGCTTCTGAAAACCGTGCAAAAGGATCAGAAATTGCGCAAGGTATTCGGGCAAAAGCGGATGCTGAACAAACTATTATTTTGGCAGAAGCACAGAAAAATGCGCAACTCATTCGTGGTGAGGCCGAAGCAAAGGCGATTAATCGTGTGGCAAGTACGCTTGGAAAAGATGTGCAGTTCTATTCTTTTTATCGTTCTATGCAAATTTATGATGAAGCATTGACCACAGAAACATCTTTAATTTTATCAACTGATAACGATTTGTTTAGATTTTTCGGTCATCCTACTAAGCAGATGAAAGATTAATGTTTAATAAAAGGCTTTGAAACAATCATGATTCACCGTTTTGCAACAATTATTCTGGTTCTTACACTTTTCACACTTCCTGCCTGTGAACGGATGGATGCCCTTAAGCAACGTGTACAAGGAGGGGGACAAGAACAGGGAGCTGTAAATCCCACCCATTTAACGATTTCAGGAAATGCTCTCAAGCAACTTCAAGGTGTTCTAGAGCAAAAAATGCAGTTGGCCTTGGATCAAAAAATAAATGAGCGGGTGAATCTTGAGGTAAAACAACAGCTAGCAGAACAAGTGCGCTTAATAGAGCAAAAAATTGTTCCTTGTCCTCAAGCAGGTCATGCTGAGAATATTCCTGAAAGCTCTGCTGCAGCTTCTTCTGAAAAAACGGCTATCTCTGATTTTCGCAGGGGATTTTCTGAAGTTGCAGCATTAGCGATTCCTGCCGTTGTGAATGTCTCAACAACACAAGTCGTGGATCAAAAAGCGCTAGCAGCACAGGAAATGCCTAAAATGGGTCCCGGTTTTCCGCCGCTGGAGGAGCTTTTTAAGGACTTTTTTGAACCTCAAGACCGCCCTAAGCGTGTTCAATCCGTCGGATCAGGCTTTATTGTGCGCGTGTCGGATAAAGAAGCGTTTATCGTCACCAATAATCATGTCGTCGCCGATGCATCTAAGATTACGATCATTCTTGCGGATAGAACAGAAATTGATGCTGTGCTTCATGCGAATGATGACCGCACAGATCTTGCTGTATTGCGTGTCAAACTTGATAGCTTGCCCTCTGAAAAGCGCAAACTTCCAACGCTCAGTTGGGGAAATTCCGATGAGGCAAAGGTCGGGCAGTTTATTGTTGCAATTGGCAATCCCTTTGGCCTTGGAAGTACGGTGACTTCGGGGATTATTTCCGGCAAGGGGCGTGACATTGTTTTGCGTGCCAAAAATAATAAATCAACAGACCTTGTGGATGACTTTATTCAGCACGATGCGTCGATTAATATGGGCAATTCCGGCGGCGTCCTCCTGAATACAGAGGGCAAAGTCATTGGTATTAATACGGCGATTTTCTCGCCCAGTGGCGGCAGCATTGGTATTGGTTTTGCGATTCCTGCCAATCTGGCGAAGTCTACAATTGACCAACTTATTCAGTTTGGTCATACACAGCGTGGCTGGCTTGGCGTTTCCGTATTGCCTGTTTCTCCTGAGGTCGCTGAGAGTCTTGGTCTTGGAGAGACGCGGGGCGGGATCGTCAAAGCTATTAATAAGGGGAGTCCTGCAGAGAAAATTGGTCTGAAAGAAAATGATATTATTATAGAGTTTGATGGGAAAAAACTCAGCGATAAAGTACGTCTCTCCCGTGTTGTGAGTGAAACCCCTGTTGGAAAAACGGTCACAATGAAGGTTTTGAGGGATAATAATAATGAAATGTCCTTTAAGGAAATGACCTTTAATGTCGTCGTCGCAGAATATCCCTCCAATTTAACAATGGATGATGCGGCTCGCCAAACCATTAAAGCGCCTCCTGAAAAAGTTACAGAGGTCCTTGGCATGGGCCTTGTGCCTATGCCGAAATCCATTGTCAATGGACAACAAAATCCGGGGAGTGCTCCGGGGCTTCCTCCTTTGAAAAACGGTGTTTTGGTTGTGGATGTTAAGCAAAATTCAAGTGCTGAGGATTCGGGGCTGAAAAAAGGTGATGTTATCAATGAAATTAATTTAAAACCCGTGACAAAACCTGAGGAAATCGGAGCAGCCATTAAAGAAATTCATGAGACTGATCCTAAACGGCCAAGCGTTCTTTTAACGGTCACCCGTCGTGGTCTTCCTCCACAATACGTGGCACTCTCTTTTAAGTCATTGGCAGAGACAGCAGCGGAAAATGCTAAAAAAGTTCCTGAAACCCCAGGAACCATGGCCCAAACACCTCAAAATCCTCCGTCTAATCCACCGATGCCAGAGGAGGAATCATCGAGCCAGCCGCCCTATACACTTGAGGAAAAAAAGCCCGAAGAGGAGAAAGCTGCACCTAAAAAAACAGAACCCGCACAACCTCAAGCGTCAAAAGCAGGCGAAAAACCTAAAACACCAGAAAAGCCGCAAAAGAATCCTCAGAAAAAATAGTTTTTAAATTCTATGCGTGAAGATTCCCATTACCTTGGCCACAGGGCGCGTTTAAAAGAAAAATTTTTAAAGGCGCCTGAAGGGCTTTTGGATTACGAACTTGTGGAGCTTTTGCTTTTTTTGGCCGTACCGCGCGCGGATGTCAAGCCACTTGCTAAAAAACTTATTGCGCATTTTCCAACATTTTCTGAGCTTTTGAATGCGCCTTCCTCGCGCCTTTTAGAAATAAAAGGTGTGGGAGACAATGTCCTTTTCGCACTCAAGCTTGTCGAAGTGTTAAGCAAACGTATGCTGCAGCAAGATATTCAAAAAAAAATAACCATTCGAGGCGCAAAGGACGTCATGGCGTATTGCCGTCAGCGTATTGCCTTTAGCCCTATTGAGAGCCTTTTAGTTCTTTTTCTCGACAACGGCAATGGCATTATTGTCGATGAAATTATGCAACAAGGAACCGTCGATGCCACTGCGATTTATCCACGGGAAATTCTCAAGCGCTCCCTTGAGGTGGGTGCGTCGTCCATTATTCTTGCGCACAATCACCCAAGCGGCGATCCGACGCCCTCAAAGGAAGATATTCTTATGACACACGAGGTAATAAAAGGCGCAACGCCTTTGAATATCGCGGTGCTGGATCATATTGTGGTGGGGCACAGCGATGCTGTGTCGCTTAGAAGTCTTGGCGTGCTGGACTTTTAGTTCTAGACTTTTAATCTGTGAAGAAAGGAGGCCGGGCCCCCTTTTGAGATAATTAATCGTTGAAAAGGTCACTGCAATATTTATTAATCTCCTTCTGCTCTTCATCATCGAGGCTATCATAAAATGCATAGAGGGCATCAAGACCCAAATCGCTTTTAATCTTTTCCAACTGATCTCTTAATTGCTGCGCCATTTCTTCTTCTTTTTTCTTAAGGTCGGAGCTTTTCTCTTCCTCAGATTTATCTATGTTCTGAGCATTCAGCGTGAGGTGATCTTTTTCATCACTATTTATTATATTGTCATTGTTATGGGTGGATGCCACGCCTGCACCTGCGCCAAGAGTGATTGCAAGGGAAAAGCTCATGAGTGTTTTTGAAAACATTTTTAAATATTCCTTATGATTTTAATTATCTACACACAGAAACACATAGCATAAATAACAATGCAGGCTTAGAAAAAAATAGTTTTTGGGCTCTTTAATCCCGCACAGCACCCCGCTTGAGCCTGTCATTCATCGCAAGACCCAGCCCTATCATGGGAATGGGGGAGACAGCAATCCCCTTTGAGGGACGCGCATCCAAAAGGTGCAGCATATAAAAAAGATTCGACGCAGCCTCCGTAAGGTCACCAGTAGGGCTGAGATTAAGGTCTGCGTTTTTTGTATCGCCAAAGCCAAGGAGAAGCTCTCCCTCATTTTTCGATACCGCATTAAGGCGCAATGAGTGATTTGGCGCATAATGTTTTTTTTGCATGCCTGGTGCATGAATGCCTTTTCCTGGTTGTGCAATTGTGCCAATCACAGCCTCGATCGCCTCCAAAGCAATCCCGCCAGGGCGATAGAGTGTCGGAACGTCTCCCTCTAATCCAATAATCGTGGACTCAACCCCAACGACAGCAGGTCCTCCCTCCAAAACATAAAGATCTTTAAAATCTTTAAGCACCATATCTTTTGTCGTAGGGCTGAGATGATTGGAAAGATTCGCACTGGGCGCCGCAAGAGGGCGATTTATTAGTTTTAAAAGCTCTAAAGCAAGGGGGTGGCGTGGAATACGCACAGCAAGTGTTGGAAGGCCCGCGCTCGCCAAAGGATCAATACGACAATGTGGACTGCGTCTTAGGACAAGGGTGAGAGGGCCTGGCCAAAAGTGCTCCGCAAGAAGGCGGGCCGTGGGGGTAATAATAATATCTTCTTTGAGCGCCTCAAGGCTGTGGGTGTGAATAATGAGGGGGTTAAACGTCGGCCGCCCTTTGAGGTGAAAAATACTTGCCATAGCTTTGGAGTTAAGGGCATCTGCGGCAAGCCCATACACCGTTTCTGTGGGCAGCCCGATAAGCTTGCCTTCCTTTAAAAGAGAAACAGCATGGTGCAAATCAGACATTATTTCTCACGTACCTTTAAATCTTATTATTATCGCCGAGTAAAAGATCCATGTCTATTATTTTTGGTTTTCCAAAAAGTTCCTCAAGAACCTCGTTCTGTGTATAGATATGTGACGCACCATAGATAATCAAGATTTTTTTATATTTTTTAGATTTCTCTGCAAGAGTTTTTAAAATAGAAACATCACGAAAGGTGTTGATCTCCTGAAAAAGTTCAGGGAAAAGTTCGCGAAGGATCCTCTCAGTAACGGCCTCAAGAGACAAACTTTTCTTAGTCAGTTTTTTAAAAAGAATATTACACGTTTTAAAATCATATCCCTTTAGCTCGTCTATAGATTGAAGGAAACCATTGATGAAAAAAGACAAGTTTTCAGGAGTAACTTCCTTTCGTTCATACGCTTGCGGTATTTGCCTTAGAACATAATAAAGAGCGATATCGTCTTTGGAAAAACCCTTATCCTTAAGGTGCTTGAAAATATCTTTATTAAATGGTTCGCCTGAGCAAAAGGGAGTGTTTTTTCGTGTTGCTAAATACATTGCATATATTGGTTCACCAAACGCAGCATAGCGGGATACATTGTCTGTTTGCTTAACTACATTTTCCCAAAATTTCAGATTCCCGCGATTCTCAAATCCTTCTAAAATCATAAACTCAGGATTGAAATCTTCGATTTCTTTTTTAATAACCTGATGTGTTTCTGACTTGATATTGAAAGAATGCTTTGCGCCAATATAATGAATGGTGCATTTTTCGGTTGTATACTCCAAAAGAACAGGAAGTTTTTTAACACCATAAGACAGAGCGAACTCTCTTTCTTTTTTCCCGTTGTAGGGCAAAATAGCGTCTTGAGAAATTTCTTTACCAAAGGTTGCTTCAGTAAGGCTGAGAAATATTAAAATAAATAAAAACATGAATTTTATATTGTTATTTTTTATAATATTATCTTATACAATTATTACTCGATATAAATCAACTTTTTACTCCCACCCACACAGAGGCGGAAGCGACATAAACATCGCATCAATATTGCCATTTGTGTTAAGGCCAAACTTAATCCCGCGGTCATAGACAAGATTAAATTCTGCATAGCGAGAACGCTTGATAAACTGGGCGTGCTGTTCTTCATCGCCATAGGCATGATGATAACGGCGGCGCGCAATCGCGGCATACGCCCTTAGAAATTGAAGCCCAACATCCTTTGTAAAGGCAAAAAGATCATTAAAATTATCCCCCTCTACAAAAAGGTAATCATAAAAGATCCCCCCTACACCCCGTGTTTCACCGCGATGTTTAATATAAAAATACTCATCGCACCATTCTTTAAATTCTGTGTAAGCCTTTTTATCATAAGTGTCGCACACTTCTTTCATAGCGTGATGAAAAAACGCTGTATCTTCCTCGAAGGGCATCACAGGCGTTAGGTCAGCGCCTCCGCCAAACCAAGATCTCCCTTTCGTTGTAATAAAACGTGTGTTCATATGCACAATCGGAACGTAAGGGTTGCGAGGGTGAAACACAAGGGAAATACCCGTGGCGGTGAATTCTGTACTGTCTGTGCATCCTGGGATTTGCTTAGCAAATTCTTTGGGGAAATTCCCTTTAACATCGGCAAAGGCAACGCCTGCTTTTTCAAAAACACGCCCCTTGCGCATCACAGCAATCCGCCCCCCTCCAAAGTCCCCCTCTTGATTATCCTCACGGCGATGCCATTCTGTAAATTCGAATTGCCCAGGATTGAAGTTGGGGTGATCAATCTCAGCATCTATTTTTTCAATTTCCTGAGTAATTGTTTCTTGAAGGGATCTAAACCATTCTTTGGGCGAGAATTCTTCAGATATTTTTAGGGGATGTGCGTGAGAAAAGGACATAGTGCGTTAAAACTTTAAGCAAGAATTCTAATTTCAATATACACTTTTTCTAAAAATATGCGCATACAATAGTTTCTCATTTCTTTTGACACGAAATTT
Source organism: Pseudomonadota bacterium (assembly GCA_021808925.1). Lineage (GTDB taxonomy): Bacteria > Pseudomonadota > Alphaproteobacteria > Paracaedibacterales > JAKBAR01 > JAKBAR01. Next base: position 34,977 of record JAKBAR010000010.1, read on the forward strand.
CAGATTTTTTAGGCAAAATTGGAGTATTTTTTATCAGTTTTCATGAAAAAAGTTGTATTTTTTCCTTTTTCGAGCATAATCGCACCATTTTTTCCCGAATATCTTCGCGAAATTTTAGATTTTTGAGCCTTTTTCTTCACTATTTTGCCAAAAAGCCCTTAAAATTGCTGTTAAACGTCCCCCCTCGAAAGAAGATCAAAAAGAATGAAAGCTGATTTTTTCGCTTTTATGGAG
>JAKBAR010000052.1 GCA_021808925.1 Pseudomonadota bacterium
TTAATACCTCTTCGGACAATGTCGTGAGGGGGAACAGGAGAGTTTTGTGTCGTGGTGGCGGTGGGTAGGGAAACGCCACGGGGGATGACGTAGGGACCCCGCTAGGGGGGAGTGTGTTCGTTGAGGGTAGAGAAGCACTAGAAATGCTTTAATCCGGCGCGTAAGTAATTATATCCCGTCACAAGAGTAAGAATACCTGCAATCCACAAGAGAGTTTCACCAAGAGCATGAATATCATTTGGGGGATTAAGAGCATCACTTATCAAAAGAATGCTGAGAGCAAGCATTTGAATGGCCGTTTTCCACTTGGCAAGGCGTGTCACGGGTAAGGGAACTTTGAGCTCTAAAAGAATCTCGCGCAGACCGGAAACCATAATTTCACGGCAAAGAATAATAGTCGCGGGAATAAAACTTAAGGGGCTTATTTTATGAAACCCTGCAAGGAGGAAAAGTGTGGAGACGATCAAAAGTTTGTCTGCTGTTGGATCTAAAAATTGACCAAGCCTTGAGGTTTGAGAGAGAAGGCGCGCTGCAAGCCCATCCAAATAATCTGTAATGCTTGCAAGAATAAAACAAACGGCCGCCACCCATGCGCCTTTTGTACTTTGTGTATAAAAAGCTCCCATCATCACAGGGATAAGGAGTATGCGAAGAAGTGTGAGAAGATTGGGAAGTGTTTTCACATAAAACTCATAACATCGAAGGTGATTGGTTAGAAGGACAAAGAGATTAAGGTCATCTTAAAACTAAGAATCATGAAAATACTGATAGATTTTTTTTGCAACACATTTATCAATTCCTGGAACTTTAAGAAGGTCCTCTAGTGCTGCTTGAGCCACATGTTGGGCTGATCCAAAGTGCAAAAGAAGTGCTTTTTTACGTTTAGGTCCAATATTTGGAATGCTATCAAGAATCGATGTGCGCAGATTTTTTTCCCGTGCTGATCTGTGTGCGCTAATCCCAAAACGGTGGGCTTCGTCCCTAAGGCGTTGCAGCAAATGTAGTGTGGGGGAATGATGAGGAAGTTGAAAAGAATCGCGTCCGGGGATAATAAATTCCTCTCGTCCCGCATTACGGTCGGGCCCTTTGGCGATTCCAACAACAGGAATATCAGCAAGGCCTTTTTCAGTGAGGACTTCTTTGACACTATTGACCTGACCAAGACCTCCATCGATCAGCAAAAGATCAGGTCTTTGCCATCCTTCTTCCTCAATGTGATGAAAGCGGCGCTCCATCACTTCGCGCATCATGGCATAATCATCTCCCCCTGTGAGTTTATTGCCAGGATTTTTAATGATAAATTTCCGGTACGCTTTTTTATCAAAACCATCTTGATGGGCGACAACCATAACACCATACGCATTTTTCCCAAATAAGTGGCTATTATCATAAATTTCAATGCGATTGGGGATTGTATCAAGGCCAAAGAGTGTGGCAATCTCCTCAAAAGTTTTTTTAAAACTTGCTTTGTGAATAAGGACGCGCTCAATAGCCTGCTGTGCATTCAAGACAGCATGGTCGATTAATTCTTTTTTTGGGCCTAACTTTGGAATTTGCCACGAAATTTTTGTTTTGTAGCAATCACTAATGGCCTTTTGAATCGCTTTAAAATCCTCAGGTGCGTGACTTAAAAGAATGAGCTCAGCAGGTTCACGTTTCTCATAAAATTGCTTCAGGAAAGCACCTAAATTTTCTGCACTGGAGTCGCTTATATGGTCGAGGAAAAAGGATTCCGTGCCATAATTGCTGCCAAAACGAAAAAAGAAAATCTGAACACAGACTTTACCCTGATGTGCCACAAGAGCGATAATATCCGCTTCTTTGATATCATGATGATGAATGCGCTGATGGGTCTGAATATGATTAAGGAGTTGAATTCGATCACGATAGGCTGCGGCTTCTTCATAGCGCATGTCTTCGCTGGCTTGTTGCATTTTGGAGGTTAAATAGTGTTGAACATCCGCATTTTTTCCCTCTAAGAAAGCAACAGCCTGTTGACACGATTCAAGATAGAGCGAACAGTCAATAAAATTCACACAAGGGGCCGTACATCTTTTGATGTAGTACTGCAGACAGGGACGCTTGCGTTGTTTAAACACTTCATCACTACAGTTTCTTAATAAAAATACTTTTTGAATCTGTACAAGTGTTTCATCCACAGCAGCAGCAGAGGCAAAAGGACCAAAAAACCGCCCCTCTTGATCTCTTTTTCCACGATACTTCACCATTTTAGGATAGGGGTGATGCGTTAAATGTAGGTAAGGAAAGGCCTTATCGTCTTTGAGCAGAATATTATATTTGGGCTGAAGTTTTTTAATGAGGTTGCTCTCAAGCAAAAGTGCTTCTGTTTCTGTATGGGTGACAACAATTTCCATACGACGGGTTTCTGAAACCATGCGTTTGAGACGAAGAGGGAGTTTGTCAACTTGCGTATAGCTGACAACACGTTTTTTAAGAGATTTTGCCTTGCCTACATAAAGAACACTCTCATCCTCGCCCATCATGCGATAAACGCCGGGGCCGTTCGAAAGTGTTTCAAGGGTGCTTTGAATGACACCCACACCCTGTTTAAGCGACTCTAAGATCATAGATTCTTTATACCAATTTCGCGAGATATCAGCAATCTATTTAAAATGCTATTCAATAGTTACTTTATATTAACTTATTTATTATATTTTTGATGTTAGAGAATTCTATTTATCTTTAATTTTTCATGAATAGATTATTAAAGGGAGGTTACTATGAGTGATTATGATAAAAACAAGGGTACGATACCTTCTCACACAGGTCCCTCTTATGTGAGCATGCAGTCTGATGATGAAAAATTGTTAAGGGGTGGTCAGGATAAAGGTGCAAAGGGTGATGATTCTCAAGCAAACCACCAGAGCACCCTGAAAGATGTATCGCTGAATAGCGGAATTGTTTTTGATGGAGCAGCTGCTTTTCACAATAACAGTGTACAAACTATTAATGATGGAAGTCAGCACGATGCCTCTTTTCAATCCAATCAAAATGTCGCTCAAGAAATTATTGAATCCATCCATTCAGGCACAACAAAACATACATCGATTAGTGAGCTAAGTGCACATACTGATGCTCCAAATAGTCAAGTGCACTTCGACAATACCACACCAATTTCGGGTCAGGGTCTTTCGCCTGGTCTAGCACCTCACATTCAAACAACACCTTTAGGTGGTATACATCAGACAGGTCTCCATATGAACACTCCTAGTTCTCAAAATACACCCAGCGCCGACGCAGGGGGAACTAGCGCGTCCTCAGGAAGTAGCAGCAGTGCCGCCTCAGCCAGTAGCAGTAGCAGTGATAGCGGATCCGACCATGCCTCAGGGGGAAGTAGTGCTGCCAGCAGTGCCGCCTCAAGTAGCAGTGCTTCCTCCAGCAGTACCGACAGTGGGTCTCACACCTCCGGTGGAAGCTCATCCTCAAGCGCCTCTCCCCATGATACAACCCATCATCAAAGCAGCCATGAACATAGTGGGTCTCACACCTCCGGTGGAAGCTCATCCTCAAGCGCCTCTCCCCATGATACAACCCATCATCAAAGCAGCCATGAACATAGTGGGTCTCACCATGCCTCAGGGGGAAGTAGCGCCTCTCCCCATGATACAACCCATCCTCAAAATGGCCATGAACATAGTGGATCTCACCATGCCTCAGGGGGAAGTAGTGTCTCTCCCCATGATACAACCCATCATCAAAGTGATTGTAATGATCACGTCCTCGTTGGCGGAAAAGAGCACCATCCCCCTATGATGATTGAAAATCACCATCAGTCAAATGGTCATGGGGGAGGAGACTGGCTGCACCTCACCAATGGAGATGACCATCACGCCCATGTAATTTGCGCAGATGGGAGCAAAATGACCATAGACCTCCATCATCATGAAGCTTCTGCCTGTGGAGGAAACGTGCATCACCAGGGAGGGGGGAATAGCGGGCACACCCATGTAAGCTTTGAGCACATTGATAAGTGCATGCACTAACAGCCTAATAGTGTGCCTACCTCAAGAGGGAAGCCTCGAAGAAAGTCATCTTTTAAGAGAGGTTTCCCGCTTTCTTTTTGTAAAACATCAAGGGATAAAATACCGTCTTTGCAAAGCACACATGCATTATCCAGAAGTGTTCCGGTCATGTAATCATGTTTTTCTTGCATTTCAAGCAGAGAAGCCTCACGGATTTTAAGGGGTTGGCCTTTGTAAAGAGTGGCTGTTCCAGGCCAGGGGTTAAGCGTCTTAATCCGACGCAGGATATCTGTCGCAGGAAGCGCCCAATCAATCACTCCTTCATCTTTAGTTATTTTATGGGCATAAGTCACGCCGTGAGAAGGTTGCTTTTGAGGCGTTATTTGACCCTTTATAAACGCAGGAAGCGTTTGGATGAGGAGGTTAGCGCCTAAATCACTCATGGCATCATGCACTTTTTCAAAATGATCATGAATATCCAGGGGAAGAGTCGCAGTGCTGAGCATATCGCCTGTATCAAGCCCTTCATCCATGTGCATCAATGTAATACCCGTAAGTGCATCACCAGCAAGCATCGCCCGGTGGATAGGCGCCGCACCGCGCCATCTTGGGAGGAGCGATCCATGAATGTTGATGCATCCAAGACGCGGCGCCTGTAAAATGGGCGCGGGTAAAATAAGGCCGTAGGCTACGACAATAGCGAGGTCTGCGTGGTGGTGTTTGAAAAGAATTTGTTCTTCGCTGTTGCGCAGCGTCGTTGGGGTGTAAACAGGAATATTAAAAGACTCGGCGAGCACATGAACAGGGCTTTGTGCAAGGTGGTGTCCACGATTTTTAGGGCGCGGAGGCTGAGTGTAAACGGCAACGATAGTATAGCCATTATCGAGAAGAGCCTGCAGCGGCGGTACAGCAAAAGTAGGCGTTCCCATAAAAATAAGGCGCATTGATTTCTCTTGAGTATAGGGAGAGTGTAAAATAGACATAGCATTTTTCTAAAATGAAAAGGTGTAAATATTTTCGCTTTTTTTTAAAAGCTCACTTAACTTTGCCATTGTCGGCCCTTGATCGAGTGTTGTGTCCTCAAACCATGTGAAAAGTGTTAGGGTGAAAATGCCAAGGAGGCCATGCAGAAAAATCGCCTGTTTGCAAGAGGGAAAACCTGGCTTTTTTTCCAAGGGATACCTTAGAATTTTTGTGTGATGATGATAGATAAGTGGCAGCGTTTCCATGGATTTCAAGCTGTGAGAGAGAATGATCCGGTACGCTTTTTTATGCTCCTGCCAAAGGTCTAAATAGTGCATAATGTGATCAAAAAAAAGCTCTTTTAAATCGTTTGTTATCGTATATTTTAGAGCTTTTAGAGATTTTTCTTTGTGATAAAAAATTAATTTTAAAAGGTCATGATCTTTGTTCAAAAAATCGGTGGGGAGGCCAAGGGCTTTATTTTTTCGTAAAAAATCTAGCGTAGGCACATAGCCGCACTCCTCAATAAAAGCAAGCGCGGCGATGTCAATCGTATCAAAAGGATGCAACGTGTTTATTGTGTTTTTGAGCGCGGTGATGAATAGGAACATAATCGCGCTTTTCAGGCCCTTTGTAAAGCTGTCTTGGGCGACCAATTTTTTGCATAGGATCCGCAATCATTTCTTTCCAATGCGCCACCCATCCTGCTGTGCGCGCAAGAGCAAAAATAACCGTGAACATAGATGTAGGAATACCAAGCGCTTGGAAGATAATACCCGAATAAAAATCCACATTAGGATAAAGTTTGCGCTCAATAAAATAAGGGTCTTGCAGAGCAATTTCCTCGAGCTCCATCGCTATTTCTAAGAGATGATCGCCTTGTTTTCCAAGGACATTCAGAACATCATGGCAGGCTTGGGCCATAATACGCGCGCGCGGATCATAGTTTTTATAGACTCTGTGGCCAAATCCCATAAGGCGGTAAGGGTCATTTTTATTTTTAGCACGCTTGATGGCATCGGGGATATTGCGTTTATGGCCAATGTCTCTCAGCATATTCAAAACCGCCTCATTCGCACCCCCATGAGCAGGCCCCCAAAGAGCCGCTACTCCCGCTGCAATACAGGCAAAAGGATTGGCCTGGCTTGATCCAGCAAGGCGCACAGTAGAGGTTGACGCATTTTGCTCATGATCCGCATGAAGAATAAAAATAAGATCCATGGCCTTTGCAAAAATGGGATTAACAACATAATCCTCACACGGTGTTGAAAACATCATATTTAAAAAGTTTGTTGAGTAATCAAGGTTATTGCGTGGATAAACAAAAGGTTGGCCAATAGAATATTTATAGGCCATAGCCGCCATCGTGGGCATCTTTGCAATCATACGGTAGGAGGCAAGTTCACGCTGTTTAGGATCATGGATGTCAAGGCTGTCATGATAAAAAGCAGAGAGTGCGCCCACAACGCCCACCATAATGGCCATAGGGTGAGCGTCGCGTCTGAATCCTTGAAAAAAAGTGCGCATTTGATCGTGAAGAAGGGTGTGAATGGTAATGTTATGAACAAATTCCTGTTTTTGTTGGACGGAGGGAAGCTCTCCGTTGAGGAGTAAATACGCAACTTCCATAAAGTCGCTGTGCTGAGCAAGCTCATCAATCGAATAGCCGCGGTAAAGCAAAATACCTTCGTCGCCATCAATAAAAGTAATGCCTGACTCACAACTGGCCGTGGCAACAAATCCCGGGTCATAGGTAAAAAGACCGCACTGTTTGGGAAATTGACTAATATCCACGACATCTGGGCCGCATGTGCCGCTTAGTACGGGCATTTCAAAGGTCTTACCTTCATAGGTAACCGTTACTGTTTTGGGGGGGTGTGCTTCAGCCACAGTCAATCTCCCTTAATTTTTTCGATATGTTAACGCTAAAACGACAAGCATCCCATCGCAAGGAAGCATTGCTCATTGCTTTAGAATAGACCAAAAAAGTTAAGAAAGCGTGAATAATCAAAAAAATTGTTTGAAAATATGTGGTAGCGGAGGAGGGACTCGAACCCCCGACACGCGGATTATGATTCCGCTGCTCTAACCAACTGAGCTACTCCGCCAAATACGAGGAAAACATAGCGCTTTTTCAGGGGTTTGTCAAAAAAATAGTGCGACAACCGCTTTAAAAAAAACACGTGTTTGGACGGAAATTAATTAAGTTTTCTTTTTTTATTGGATATAAAATTTTGATTTTGTATCTCTTTAATTTCTTTTGTAAGTTTAGAAATTTGACTGTAGAGGGATCCCTTTGTATCAAGGAGTTCGCGAAAAGAGGTATGCTCCTTATCATTCAAAGCTCCTGCATTCCAATCCTCATAAATAATACCATTATATAATTCATTATTCTTACACGCTTGCTCTATTTTTTTATCAATTTCTTTTTTTTTGAAGATTAAGCTGATCAATTTTTTTTTGAATCTGCTCAATCCCGCGACCTTTGATTTTCTCATTTTCTAAGACAAAATTATTCTCGTCATCAGATTTATTAGAGGCGTGCACTTCTGTAAGAAAGAAAGCGGCGATCAGGAAATAGAGTTTTAAAAACATATTTTTCTCTCTTTTCAAAAAGTTATTTTTTATCTTGCGCGCGTCGTGGCAGCTTAATCTCCAAATGCAATTCTTTGAGGCGCTCTGGTGTTGTGGGCGAAGGGGCTTGCATCAGAAGGTCTTGCGCCTGTTGATTTAACGGAAATGCAATCACTTCGCGGATATTTGGTTCATGCGCAAGCAACATCACGATGCGATCAATCCCAGGGGCACAGCCGCCGTGGGGGGGAGCACCATACTTAAACGCATTCAAAAGCCCACCAAAGCGCGCTTCAACATCCTCTGGGGTATAGCCTACGAGGTTAAACGCTTTGTACATGACTTCGGGGAGGTGGTTGCGAATTGCACCGGAACAAAGCTCTACGCCGTTACACACGATATCATATTGATACGCT
>JAKBAR010000011.1 GCA_021808925.1 Pseudomonadota bacterium
TTCCGATCTCATGTTGAAAACCCTACGGAGAGTGAGCTTTTTGAAAAATTCCCTAAATTTTTAGCACGTCACGAGGCAGTTGTTTTCTTTTGTGATTATATGCGCATGATAACGATGGGTGCTGAAAACCCCCATCAAATGGAAGATTTAATGAATGAAGAAATCGGTGTGCATCATCACGAGCGAGAGCAAGTTGTTACAGCTATTCAGACGATGGCGGATGGTACGCCTGCTCTTGGTATTGTGGCGGCTGTTTTAGGTGTGATCAAGACGATGGGGCATATTAATTCACCTCCAGAGGTCTTAGGTCACTATATTGGGGGCGCACTTGTTGGAACTTTCTCTGGTGTTTTGATTGCCTATGGTTTTGTAGGGCCTATGGCATCGAGTCTTAAATCTATTTACGATGAAGAAGTCAAATATTATGAGTGTATGAAAGCAGGGATTCTTGCCTATATGAATGGTTATGCGCCAGCTGTAGCAATTGAGTTTGCCAGAAAATCCATTGATCCTCAAAATCGTCCTACGTTTTATGAATTGGAAGAGGCTATTAATAACCTCAGTTCAGGATAAAATCACATGTCTGATGAGCGCCCTATTATTATTAAAAAAATCAAAAAAGGTGCCCATGGTGGGCATCATGGTGGGGCGTGGAAAATTGCTTATGCTGACTTTGTCACGGCAATGATGGCATTTTTTCTTTTAATGTGGCTTTTAAATGCAACGGATGAGGAGCAAAAGCGAGGCATTGCCAATTACTTTGATCCCGTGACGATTGGTGAACGTGCAGGTGGCGGTGAAGGTGTTATGATGGGCGACTCGATCACAAGTAAAGAGCAATCTGCTCAGTCTTCGATGAGCACACTTTCGATTAAAGAGTCAAAACCCCAGGAAAAAGGTGTCGGTGGAGAACAAGAAACACGTGCTCAGTCCAGAGAAGAAACGGATGAGGAGGCAGCAGCACATACGGCGGATAAAATCGCCGCGGAGGAAGCGAGTTTTAAGTCAATTAAAAAAGACATAGAGTCAGCTCTTAAAAATGATCCAAGTCTTAAAGAATGGTTAAAAAACCTTCTCATTGAGGAAACTCCAGAGGGGCTGCGCATTCAAATCATTGACCAACATAAAAAATCGATGTTTCCTGTAGGCAGCAGTCAAATGTACGACTACACGAAAAGGCTTCTCATACGTGTGGCTGAAATTATTCAAAAAGTACCCAATAAAATTTCTATTTCGGGACACACCGATGCTACGCCTTATAATGCAAAAAATTATACTAACTGGGAGCTTTCCTCTGATCGTGCCAATGCCAGTCGGCGTGTTCTTGTGGATAATGGGGTTGATAGTAACCGTATTGTTTCCGTTGTAGGAAGAGCAGATAGGGAGCCTTTTATTAAAGAAAATCCGTTTGCGCCAGAAAATCGCCGTATTAGCATTATGCTCTTGCGTCAAACACCACTGCCTCCTCCATCCAAAGCGCCCTCAAAGGGGGAGGCTTCAAAGGAAGTTTCAGCCGCCAATCAACCCAAAAAAGGCTAAGGATCTTAAGCGATTTTTTTGCGAACATCACCATCCTATGTTTTATAAGAATTTGCGTTTTTTCTTATCTTTTTGTAAAGATTTTTTGCTGTTCTGCGAAGGATTTTTGTCCTTTTTCTTAGTCGCTTGTTGATCCAAAACAACCTCGGCGATAACCTGACATGTTATCGCATTAGCCTCTAAAAGGCGCACTTTCAAAGACATCCCCAATTGAAAGCTTAAATGACCAACGCGCAAAATATGAAGCGCTTGATCAAAATACGAAGACACACGTTGCGTAAGATTAAAAAGAACACGTTTAGGCACAAAGGCCTCAGCATGAAGATCACTAAGTTCAATAAATAAACCAGATTGATTCACGCCCACAATCACAGCATCAAATGTATCTCCAACACATTTTTCAAGATACGCTGCGAGAAATCTTTCATCGGCTTCCCTTTCTGCACTGGCTGCTTGGCGTTCTGTTTGAGAAATATGATCAGCAATACTTTGAAGTCCCTCGGTAGACTTAGTGCCTCCCTCCCCAAGGTCAAAAAGATGCACAAGCAAACGATGAACAATTAAATCTGCATACCGGCGAATAGGCGAGGTAAAATGCGCATAATCCGTTAGGCCAAGGCCATAGTGCCCTTGATTCATCGGGCTATATTGAGCTTGTGCTTGACAGCGCAGCACAAGGTCATTAATGAGTCCATCGTAGGGTCCGCCCTTCACGGCTTCTAAAAGTCTATTAAAATCATGGGGTGTAGGCGTGTCAGATTTAAGAGCAGGAAGCCCAAGTGCTTTTGAAAAAATTTTAAGATTTTGGACCTTGATAGTGTCTGGAGCTGGGTGAATCCGGTACATGCACGGATAATCACGGTTGCCCAAGGTTTTTGCAACGGCTACGTTTGCAAGGACCATCATCTCTTCAATTAACTGATAACTGATGAGATTTTTGCGCACCTCTACTTTTTGCACATGATTATCTTTATCAAAAAAAATCTCATGTTCCTTGGTATGGATATCTAAGCTGCCTCGTTCATCACGCGCTTGGCGCAAAATTTTATACGCATTTAAAAGAGGTAAAATCGTACTATGATAAACGGGCTCAACCTTTTGATTCACCTTGCCGTGAATCGCTTTTTCTACATCATCATAGGTGAGTCGTGCTTTAGAACACATTAATGCACGTTTGATATGCACATGTTTAAGCTTACCGTTTTTTGTGATGATCATATCGGCTGCAAGACAAGCTCTGTCGACGTGAGGACGTAGCGAACAGAGATCATTACTCAGGCACTCTGGCAGCATGGGCAAGACATAATCAGGAAAATACACAGAGTTGCCGCGATCTCTTGCTTTTTGATCAAGAATACTGCCCTCGCGCACATAATAGGAGACATCTGCAATCGCCACAACAATGCGGTAGCCTCCAGGATTACGGGGGTCTGGATCCGGTTCTGCCCACACGGCATCATCAAAATCTTTAGCATCGCTACCATCAATTGTCACAAGATCAAGGGAGCGGAGGTCATCCCGTTTGCCAAGTTCTGGAATTTTAAAATTCTTACAAAAGGCCTCTTCTTCCTCTGTAATCAACTTCCACACACCCTGGTTAAAGGCGGCGACTTTGCTATAGGATTTGGGAGATGTTATAAGACCAATTTCCTCCTTGATAAGAGCCGCACCCTCTTTTTCCTCAAAGACAACAACCATCTGATCCGGCAGAGAAGCTGTACACGGAATGGGGGTAAAATCTTTTTTACGGTGAATAGGAAAAATCATTTTTGTTTTTGCATCAAAAAAACCAAGGAGCTGCGTCTCGTCACGAAGAAGACGAATATAGTCACCCATCCATAGTTTTTTTTGCCGCGCCCCTAATTTTACAACAACCGTTTGATCTGTACTTATTGTATCGGGTACGCGCTCAATAAAGATATCTTTTCCTTGATAGTTCCCAAGAGCAGAAAGATAAATATTACCTGTGTCACTGAGAATTTCTTTGATGCGTACGTGTACAAACATACCTTTTTGCAAAGGACTTGCAGATAGACTCGCTCTTGGTTTTTTTTGGGTTTTTTCTGAGAAAAATGCGTCGTGGTCGTCTTTTTTTCTTTTTTTAAATTTTTTCTTATAAAATTCAGCCTTTGAGAGGCCACTTTCCTCTTGCTCTTTAGCAAGGCCTTTAAAGGGTTTTTTAGGCGCTTTTTTATGAAGATGCTGATCTTTTCCGTGAGACGATTTATTCTTAGAGATTAGGGTTTTCATGGGAATCTATTATGCGCATCAAAAGCCTGTCATTTTATAAAGTTTAACACAAATGCTTTGATGAAACGAGGTTTAACGTCGTAGATAACGGCTTTTCCTTGAATTGACACGCCATCGATGTTATATACATAATGAGCGTGAAGAGGGGGCACTATGTCAATTACATTTTCCACACGGACATCGACCGATTTATCGGCACAACGCAAAAAACAAGTGTATGAAGGAAAACGTAAAGTCCTTTTCGAGAGCCAAGATCCTGGGGCGTATATTTGCCATTTCACGGACGTCGTTCATCCAGATCTTCCGATTGTTTCCGGAAAAGGGGTTATTAATAATCGTATCTCCGAGCTTTTTTTCGCCCGCTTAAATCAGCTCAACATTCCAACGCATTTTATACGTCGCCTGAACATGCGCGAGCAACTGATTAGAGCTACTGATCCTTTTCCTTTTAAAATTAAAATGCATACCCTTGCGAACAACGATCTTAGCGAGCGTTTTTGTCTAGAAAAAGGAACACCACTGCCGCGAACCCTTTTCGAATATTTTATGAAATCTTCGTCGAATCCTTTGATGAGCCGTGAGCATATCATGACGTTTGGATGGAGCAACGAGATAGAGCTGGACGATATGACGGAAATTGCAAGGCGCGTTCATGATTTTCTCTATGGCTATTTTATGGCAGTAGGCCTACGGCTTGTGAATTTTACACTCGAATTTGGTCGCCTCTATAGCGGTGAATTTATGGAACAGTCTGAGCTTCTTATGATTGATGAGCTGAGCCCGGATACAATCGAGCTTCAAGATGTCGCAACGGGAGATTTTCTTTCACTCAATATGGTTGAAACAGATCTTGCAACAGTCGCCGCCACCTATCAGCATATTGCAGAGCGCTTGAAAGTGCTGCATGCTGTGAATTCGTCAAGCACTCCTTTGAGTGTGGGTTAGTAAAGGTATTTATGGCGATCCCTGCAACGCAATTAGAGAAAATGATTAAAACTGCTTTTCCAACGGCAGTAGTTGAAATTAAAGCGCTTGTTGATGACAATGATCATTTTCACGTGACGATTAAAGCAAAAGAGTTTGAGGGGAAATCACGCCTTCAACAGCATCAAATGGTGTATGAAGCCCTTGGGGCTACGATGAAGGCAGATTTGCACGCTCTTTCAATCAAAACAGAAGTGCTTAAAAATAATTCAGACTAACGATGTGGAGTAATAAAATGACGATTCATGCAGCCATTGATGAACTTGTGAAAAATAATGACGTTGTGCTTTTTATGAAGGGCACGGCGCAACTGCCACAATGTGGTTTCTCCTCTGTGGTTGTTCAAGTTCTTGGCAAACTTGGTGTTTCTTTTAAGGATATTAATGTCCTTGAGAGTCCCGAAATTCGCCAAGGCATTAAGGATTATACGAACTGGCCCACGATCCCTCAACTTTATATCAAAGGTGAGTTTATTGGTGGGTGTGATATTGTGCGCGAAATGTACCAAGCGGGTGAGCTTCAAGAACTCCTTCAAAAACATGCCCTTATGGCTGCGTAAGAGTGTGATACACCCTACCGTAAGTCGTAAGGATTTTTAGGAAACAGTCATGACGATTATTGCTGTGGATCAGGGATATCATTTTTGTGCTTTGGCGCTTAAAAGTAAAAACAAAGTCTTTAAGCGTACTCTTACACTCGATACAAAAAAACTCACAAGCACGCTTACCGGAACGTTTGTTCAAGAGCTGCAGCAGTTGTGCAGTGAGGCAGACATTGCACTGGGTGATATGCGTTTCATTGCAGCCACGGTAGGACCTTCTTCTTTTACAGGGTTGCGCGTGACCCTTGCTGCCCTTCAAGGCATTGCTTTTGGTAATCAAGCCAAGGTTTTTGCTTGTACACGTCTTGCTCTTCAGGCCTTTAAAGCTTTTCAAAACACTCCAGAAATGACGCACTATACGAGCTTTTTAAGCAATCAACGGGGAGCTTTTTTTTCTCAGGAGTTTAGCCAACAAAATAGTCTCGTCAAAGAAATTTCACCCGTCTCCTTAGTGTCTTTTGCGGACTATCCTCAAAAAAACTATGACGAAGATACGGATACGGCCTCTGACCTTATAGCTTTTGCAGAAAAAATAAGTGAAAATGCTTGGGGAGATTATACAAACCTTGTGCCCTTTTATGGCCACGATCCAGTTTTTAAGAGGAAAGGTGATTAAATATCATCCTCTCCTCTCAAGATTAAAAAATTATTTTTTCTCGCCAGGAAGTGCTCTCTCTAAAAACACCTCAAAGGGTTTGAGATTTTCATCACTCAGACCAAAGGTTTCCTTCAGTGCTGTGATAAGTTTTTTAGTCTCATCCTTTGCATTTTCTTTTGAGAGATTGAGATTGGCTTGAATAGCTCCCGTTTTGGGCCATGGTGTTTTATTTTCAACATCCTTTGCATTAAAAGATGATGAAACAACGGCCGCAGGGTTACTGAGGCGTTTATAAAAATCTTGAATAAGTTTTTCTAAGGTTTCATTATTCTCTGGGAATTTACTTATATTAATATAAGCGGTAAGAGTCGTTTTAGGGTTTTCGCACCCTGTTTGAAGGATGTCCATGTTCATTCCGTCAACACCATAAGGACCACTTGCCGGAAATGATGTTTTTTCATCGGATTGCTGGCGACAAGATTCAACATCCGTGATGCGTTCTTCTCCTGCGGGTGTTGTAATGACCTGCGTATGTGTTTCGGCAAAGGCGAGTGTTGTGAAGGTGCTTATAAAAAAAATAGGCTTTAACATGAATCATTCCTTTTTTACATTGATTGACACATTAAGGTTAGCATTTATTTTTTAACTTTCAAGCCCTCTTATTTAAAAAAAATATGTCTTAAGCGTTTCTTGGATCTTTTTTTCTTCCATGGATGCGTCAACTACAACACAGCGCTTCGGTGCATTTTTTGCAATTGTTAAAAAACCTGCACGCACTTTTTCATGAAAATTAAGATCGCGGTCATCAATATGATTATTATGACTGCGTAACGCAAGACGCGCTCTTGCAATCAGAGGATCAAGATCAAAAATAAAGGTAAGATCCGGCACTCGAGTAACCGCATAATGTTGAAGTGTTTTTAAAAACTCTAAGGACAAACCCAACCCATAGCCCTGATAGACCATTGTGGAATCCATAAAGCGATCACATAACACAATTTTTCCCTCATTTAACGCGGGTTCTATCACTTTTTTGCAATGTTCATAACGGCTTGCATTAAAAAGAAAAGCTTCTGTGATAGGCTCCCATGTGTGTTCCAAAAGAAGAGAGCGAATGCGCTCGCAATTTTCGTCTCCCCCCGGTTCTCGTGTTAAAACAACTGATTTTCCTTTTTCTTCTAAATATTTTTTAAGCAAGTGGATCTGTGTTGTTTTCCCTGTTGCCTCACCACCTTCAAAGGTAATAAACATGAATGCTTCCTCTTCTTATGCGTGATGATCTTGAGGGCCTGGCCAGAAAAAAGGATTAAACGCAATTTCCCACACATGATCATCAAGATCAGAAAAATAACCAGAAAAACCACCCCACTCTGTTTTTTGAGGGACCTTAAGGCACTGAGCCCCCGCCTGCTTTGCCGCGTCAAAAAGCGCTAACACTTCCTCCTCATTTCCAACATTATGGGAAAAAGTGACACCTCTAAAACCACTCCCTTTTGGATCAATCGTTGCATCAGCCGCAAGTAAATCCCAGGGATAAAGCGCAAGCCAGGTGCTACTCAGTGTGAAAAAAGTGATATCGCCCTCTGCCATTTTTAATTGTGGAAAACCAAGGCCTTGTGCGTAAAAATCCGTAGCACGCCTAAGGTTTTTAGTCCCCAGTGTGATCATGCTGATCCGTGGCTGCATAAAATATCTCCCCCCTTTTAATGAATAATCAGAGCATCCGAAAGAGGGCGCTCCATCACGGTGCCTTCTCCCTCATCACAGTCCCCTACCGTGTGATTCACAACTTTCCCTTCAATCCACAAAGTGGATGAGCCCCCTCCGTCTAAATTAAGTGCTGTCACGCATCCAAGTTTTTGCATGAATGTTGCAAGCTCTAAAAGTGTAAGCCCCTTTGGGCCTGTCTTTGATGTAAATTCTTCTTTGAGGAATTTTTTAGTCTCAGCCAACGTCAATGTCTTTGCATTTTTTCCCGGATGTGTTTTAGAAAATTCATCCACAAAGGCCTGAACATCCCCCATAGTCATGGCTGTGATATCTTTTAAATAGCCATGTTCTGCGACAACAATCACAACATCTCCGTTAGATTTTATCCCCACAGCTGTACGTGCATGGGGTTTTGTGTAAAAATCACTTATTTGTTTTTTAAGAGCCTCAACGACCTCCCCGTGTTCCAAAAGAAGGGGAATCCCTGCGACCATAGAGACCGTTTGAGAAAGATAATCCTTAGGGTTCCCTTCAATAATAGAAAGAGTATCTTCTGTTAAAATAAGAAGCGGCTGCTTTTTTTGCCGGATTGTATAAATTTTTCCCTTAATCACAAGTGTTAGGCTCGCTTCACCGTCTTTCTTGCCACCTATTTCAAAAAACCCCGCATTCACAGCAACTTTTGCTTTTGTGCGGGCTGCCATAGATGAAAGCGTCTCGCGCCCTTTTCCATCATTTGCTTTAACAAGATCGAAAGTATTCTCTCCCTTTTTAAGCGTTACAACATGAATAATATGCGAACCTTCTGTATATTTCTGATAGACATAACCAAACGTGCTTGAAAGACAAAGACCATAAATCAAAAGGAAAAAATAAAACGCACCAGAAAATACTCTCATAATCTTAAGCTTTTCCCCATAAGAGATAGGTTATTGAGCGGAAAAATCGTGTGAGAAAATTAACTTTTTCAACATCTTCACCCGCTGCAAGAGCGACTTCATGCTGAGTCGACGGTGCAAGAATCGTCACCTTCCCCACAATATCACCTTTTTTCAAAGGGGCCTGGAGCGGTGAATCAAAGTGAATTTTAATATCAACTTTGCTTTGTTCTGTGCGCGGTAAAAGCACACTCACGTCATCCGTTACCACAAGAGGAACTGTTTCTTTGACACCAAGCCATACAGGTGCGGCTTTTTCAACAATATCTCCTGCCTTATAGAGTTGTTTGTTGATAAAATTTTGCTTTGCCCAAGCGAGAATCATTTTTGCATCATTCGCCCGTGCTTGCATTGTTTTAAGGCCATTAATCACCATGATATAGCGTTGCCCCATATCTTTAAAGGATGCCACGATACCATGGCCACCATCATCCGTGTGTCCCGTTTTAATACCATCACAGCCCATATCACTGTAAAGCAGAGGATTGCGATTGCCTTGTTTGATGGGGCGTCCTTTACTATCTGTCCCAAAAGTAAATTCTTTTTCACCATAAATTTTATAGGATTCAGGGTGATCGTTGATAATACGAAGACCGAGAGCCGCAAGATCCCGTGCCGTACTGTAATGACCTTCTTGCGGCCATCCACTGGTATTCATAAATTGTGTGTTTGTCAGGTTCATAGCTTTTGCAGCGGCATTCATCTCTGTAACAAATTGTTCCTCACTGCCGGCAATCCCTTCAGCTGCGACGATACAGGCATCATTGCCTGATTGAATAATAATCCCTCGTAAAAGATCGTCAAGCCTTACCATCCCACCAAGGGGAACGAACATTTTAGATCCCCCCATGCGCCATGCCTTTTCACTCACAGGGAAGCTCATATCAAGAGAGAGCTCACCTTTTTTTATCTTTTCTTCGATCAGATAAGAGGTCATCATTTTTGACATGGACGAAGGCGTCATGCGTTCATCCGCATGCTTTTCAAGTAACACACGTCCTGTGCGTGCATCGATCAAAATCGCTTGCTTTGCCAGCAGTTTAATGGCTGTAGCTCCCGGTGCAACAGTCACATCATCGGCTTCACTCTCTGTTTTTTTTTCTTCTGTTTTAGAGGAATCTTCTTGACCTGTGCTCCTCGTTTTTTTTGCTTTGGTCACTTTTTTTGTGGGTGAGGGGTTGGCCCAAAGCGTCTGCGTCTCAACGACAACTAAACTGAAGAAGGAGAAAAGAAAAAAATAGTGCATGACTCAAGACATTTTATGATGGAAATTTCTGCCATTCTAACGCCATCAAAGGAAAGAGCAACCTTTTTTCTGTATTCATCAGTTATTTGTCCATAGAGCTCTCTAATGTCTGGAAGAAATGTTTAAGCGCTTGTAAGTACAGCTCTGGCTCTTCCACATGGGGAAGGTGAGCGCTTTTTTCAAAGATAACGAGCTGACTCTTTTGAAGTTTTTCACCTATACGCTCTAATGTTTCTGGTGTGGCCTCATCAAAGCGCCCACAAGTCAAAAGAATAGGGATATTTAAGTGACAAAGATGATCAATCCCATCAAAATCTTTTAAATGTCCAGTCACCGTGAATTCACTGGGCCCCCACATTGTTTTGTAGATATCAAAATTAATCGCATTCAGCGCATCTTTTACATCCTGTGGCAGCGGGTTTAAACGACAAAGGAACGTTGCATTAAAGGCTTTGGAGGCCTCTTGATAGTCGTGTGAATCGGTTGTGCCTTGCTGTTCGTGATAAAGAATTTTTTCTTGAACGTCTTGGGGAAGTTGCTTAAGGAGACGCTTTGTATCTTGGATCCACAGTTTTGTGTTGAGGAGAGGGCTCGCTAAAACAAGGCCTATAATTTTATCAGAGTTTTTTGAGGCATACTCTGTTGCAAGGGCACCGCCAAAAGAGTGTCCAAAAAGAATAAAATGTTTAAGGCCAAGATGTTCGACTAAAGCCTCAAGATCTCTCACATAATCGGATAATTGCCATGAATGAGCGTTTTTTTCAGTGACGTGCGAGCGACCACAGCCAAGCTGATCATAAAAAATAACAGGTCGATCGGTACCAAGTGCTGAGAGGGATTTAAGATAATTATGCGGAATCCCTGGCCCTCCGTGAAGGATAAGGAGAGGCGGTTTATTTTCTGTTTTTTTGGTGGAATGGATTTGAAACCAAAGCTCTCCTCCTTGAACAGGGATAGGTCCTTCCTGTACGTGAAGAGACGCATCTTTATCAGAAAAATAGTTCAATCCTACGGCCATAAAAATCACACCAATCAACAATAAAAATTTTCGAACCCAACGGCGTTGCATAAATCATCAAGAATTATCAGGGGACGATGGAGCATTCTCCAACATAACATAGGCCTGTGCGCTCTCAAATCCTTTTTGGATCAGTTGCTCGCCATCGACGGGGTGGGCCTTGATAAAATCAATGGTTTTTTGAAGATTTTCTAAATCAAGATTTTCTGGTTCATCCTCAAAAAGCTCCACGAGACCGATCCATATTTTATAATTGAGCGATGTATCAAGCTCGGGATAATGATGGCAAATATCTTGCCAAACACCTCTTGGGTTTTTTTTAACCAAAGCCAGTGCTTCTTTCATTGCACTAAGGAATTTGTGGATATAGGCTTTGCCTTCATCATCTTTGTGCGCGAAAAAAATAAATTGTTCAAAGGGAGGAATGCCAAATTCTTCGTAGGCATAAATGCGTATGGGCTTGTTAAATTGTTCTGCAATTTTCGCATCATAGGGAAGCGTTGCTGTAAACATCGCATCCACTTCACCGTTCATAAACGCATGAGCTAGCCCTTTTTGAAAAGCGATAAGATCAATGTCACGGCGCGTAAGCCCCTGTGTGGTTAAAATTTTATCTAAAACAATCAGAGAAAACGCTGGATTGCTTGTGGAGAATCCTATTTTTTTATTTTTGAGCTCTTTTAAGTGAGGAAGCGACTCATTCACAATTAAAACCTCCAGAGGTTTTCCAAGAAGGGTCCCTATTTTTTTCAAAGGCAGGCCTTTATTCACACGGACAATGTGATTTGCACTTTTTGTAATGCCAATATGTGCTTGCTTTGAGGCGACTTGGCGACTACTTTCCTCGCCACCACTTGCGGGAGAAAGATTGACATCGAGGCCGTATTTTTTAAAAATGCCTAGTTTCAGTGCCAAAAGAACCGGTATTTGACATGGATCAAGGTGATAGCCAAGGGTGATCATTATTTTTTCAAGAGGCGGCTTTGCAGGGTTTTGAGCAGTTGCAAAACTAGGATAGGAGGAAAAAAAGTTGAGAATAAATGTTAAAAGAAAAATGATTTTAAACATCTTTTTAATGTCCTTTGCTTTTTTAAAGATAGTGAAGGTTAAATTTATGATAAATATAGCGATGGAGAGAGTTAGATAGAAAATAGAAAAAGAGACTCATCGCCATTAAAAGGAAAAGGCAACCAAACATCAACGCTAAATCCATTTGCCCATAGCACAACATCATGACATAGCCGAGACCTGAGGATGATCCAATCCAGTCACAGGCAATCACACTCAAAGGAGCGTGCATGAGCGCAAGGCGAAATCCTGTAAAAAAGGGGGGCAACGCATGGGGGAGGCGTATGTAGAAAAAAGTTGGTAACCAAGACGTTGCACCTATGTTGCTCAAGAAATCTTTATGATAATGGGGAAGATGCTTGAGCCCCTCCAAAAGTCCTACTGTCATGGGAAAATAACAACTGAGACTAATCAGAAAAGCTTTAGGCCCTATGCCATGACCAAACCACAAAAGTAAAAGGGGGGCTGTCACAAAAATAGGAATATTTTTCAAAGTGATAAGATAGGGCATAAGAAAATGTTCAAGCCGTTGAAAGCGGTCGAGAAAGAGACTTGTTGTGAGTGCGAGAATAAAGCCTATGGAAAGGCCTAGGCTAATTTCAAGAAAGCTAATGCTCAAGTGAAACAAAAGATATGATCGCTTTTCTATTATTTTCTGCAGGATCATCAAGGGTGAGGGCAGCATATAATCGGGAATCTGAAAAAGAAAAATGGAGCCCTGCCACACTATGAAAAAGAAAAAAAGAAAAAGGAGTCTATGCGGCATAATACGGCTCTTTTATTGCTAGAGGTGCGAGCATCAAGGGCTTATTTTTGAGGGTATAGCACGCGTCAGCAAGGGCATGCACTTCATCTTCTTGGTGCGTGACAAAAAGAACGGTTTGTCCTTTTAGTATTTTTTTTATATGCGAAAACATACCTTTTTTTAACGCTTCATCCATATTTGTAAAAGGTTCATCCAAAAACAGCAAAGAGCGATTTTGATACAAGGCTCTTGCGAGGAGGATACGTTTTGTCATGCCTTTAGAGAGTTCGTGCGGGTAAAGATTTTTTGTATGTGTTAACTGAACAACCTCGAGGAGACCTTGAATACGCTTTGTATCCAACGGATTGTATTTTAAAAGGTCGGCGAGACCTATATTTTTTTCCACAGACAGCCACGGGAGGAGGCGATCATCTGCGCCGAGGAAAGCAATTTTATTTTTTAACGGTGCAAACAATGAATGTTTTAGGCAATTGCTCCCTTCATCTTTTTTATTGGCATGGAGTAGTCCAGAAAGATAGCGCAAAAGTGTTGTTTTCCCCATGCCACTTGGTCCCATAAGAGCAGTCCACTTATTTTTTTGAAGGCAAAATCGTTGCTCAGAAAAACACAAAGGGTCTAGGCTATTTTTTGAGTAAAAAGAGCAATAAGGAATATGAAAAATATAATCTTTTGACATAAAAAATCCGCTTTCCTACGCTGGTATCATCCAGATCAGGTTCGAAGGGTTGAGTAGTTTCACTCTCTCAGCTTTTTACGGCACCCCTAGGGTTGTATCTCAAGGGATAAAGGATTTTTATTGAAAAGACAAGCAGAATAAGATTCTTAAAAATGCTCGTTTTTTATCTTTTTAGACGCTTTGACAATGTGTTTTTTTAAGAGGAGGAGCACCCGTTTGATTTTTGGATTCTCTCCTTTTTTCTTGGCATAGGCTTTATAAGAATGAAAAAGGATATTCTCTATATCGCTTTTGCGAAAGGTGTTTTCTTCAAGCGTCTCAAGAAAAGAAACGTTCTTTTCAAGGGCTTCCATGGCTCTAAAATCTATTTTATTTTTCTTAATAGCGTTCGTGTCCGTCTTTAGTATGATTCTGTTCAAAATTTTTTTAGAAGGTATTTTGTAGCGTTGTATGTATGCTAAATAGGAAGGATGTAAAAGAAGGCTCTCGTGATTGTATGCGATGGCACGAGAAAGTTTTCCTCCCCATGAGGTATGGGAAGAAGCAATGGACAAAAGAATAAGGGCGTAGGCTATTTTTCTAGACATAGGGGGATATTCCTTTTAAAAAAGTCACAATTTTAGCATAGTGCATGAAAAATTTAGGGTCTAGGACCGAAAATGAAGGGCCTCGGCAAGGTGTTGGGGGTGAATATCTTTTGAAACGTCCAGATCTGCAATGGTGCGCGCAACTTTTAAAATCCTGTGAAAACCCCGTGCAGAGAGATGCATTTTTTCAGCCGCTTTGAGGAATAAGTTTTCACATTCTTTTGTTAAAGGCGCAATCATTTCAAGTTGTTGTGAGGAGAGATGCGCATTAAGGGTGTTGTGGCTAAAATTTTCTTTATGGCTCCGTTTATATTGAAGATCACGTGCTTTTTTAACACGCTCTGCAATCATAGCAGACGATTCCTCGTGCGCATCCTTTTGAAGGAGATCTGCGGGAAGAACATCTTCTACATAGACTTTTAAGTCAAAGCGATCGAGAAGGGGACCAGAGAGACGTTGTTGGTATTGCTCACCACATAATGGGACCCTCGAACATTGCTTTGAGGGATTGCCCATATAGCCACATTTACAAGGATTCATGGCGGCTACAATTTGCACCTTTGCAGGATAGCGCACCATATTATTGGCGCGCGCAATGGAGACATAGCCCGTTTCCAAAGGTTGCCGCAGCGCTTCGAGTGTGGAACGATGAAACTCAGGAAGTTCGTCTAAAAATAAAACACCATGATGGGCAAGGGAAATTTCGCCAGGGCGACACTTAGCACCTCCTCCCACAAGGGCCGGAAGCGTTGCTGAGTGATGGGGGTCACGGTAAGGGGGCTCTGTGATGAGGCCAGACTCAGGCAGAAGACCCGCAAGACTATGAATCATTGTAACCTCAAGGGCTTGTTCTGCTGTAAGTTCGGGTAAAATGCCTGCAAAGCGCAGGGCAAGCATGGATTTTCCAGATCCAGGAGGCCCTGAAAGAAGAATATTATGGCCACCTGCTGCTGCAATTTCCATGGCTCTTTTGGCTAATTTCTGCCCTTTAATCTCTGAAAAATTACCAGAGTGATAGGAGGGATGATTTTTATCATTCTTTTTTTTCTCAGGGGAGTATTGACGATCAATGTCTTCGAAAAGTGTGATTTTTCCATGTTTTAGGTTGTGGATAACGTCAAGAAGAGTGCTTCCTGCGATGATATTGTGAAGGCCCGACCAATAGGCTTCTCGTGCACATGTTTTAGGGCAAATCAGACCTTTTTTAACCGCATGCGCCGCAATAGAACAAGGGAGAACGCCTGGGACGGGTAAAATTTTTCCATCAAGACCTATTTCACCCACGACAAAATAGTCCGCTAAAGCTTCACTATCAATCACTCCCAGCGATGAAAGAAGTCCAAGAGCAATGGGCAAATCATAGTGAGAGCCTTCTTTTTGGAAGTCTGCGGGGGCTAGATTCACGGTTACACGCTGAGGCGGCAAACTTAAGTTCATGCTATGAAAAGCAGCACGAATGCGTTCTTTTGACTCATTCACAGCCTTATCACCAAGGCCTACAATATTAAAGGTTGGAAGACCCGGTGCAATTTGAACTTGAACGTCGATCGTAACGGTATCAACGCCTTGAAAGGCAACAGTGCTGCAGCGCGAAGTCATGGACCTACATCTTTTTAATCGCTTTATATAATAGTCATTGTGAAGAGAGAAAAGTTAATTTTATATGAAGAAAAAAAATTCTATTTTTACTTTTTATTTACTTTTTCGTGAGATGATTTGGAAAGGATTGGAATTGAACAAAAAGGTTTTTTTACATGACACAGCTTTTTCATAAACTCGGTTTTGCAGGGGCTCTTGGTACTAGTTTTATTGGATTTTGGGCGCTTTTTTTCTTTGGGCATTTTACAGGATACCAAATGATTCTTTTGGCGGTATTTGCTTCTATAGGGCTTGTTGGATGGTATTATTCGCTCTCTTACGCCAAAAAAACGTCCTCGACACTCTTTAATGCTTTTCAGCGCGGTGACTTTAATTTCACAGACACTGAGAAAAACTATTTTTCTCAAATACCCGGTTTTACACAGGTTATTGACGATTTTAATAATGAAAAACAAAGTACCACGCGCCTTAATTTTGCAATAGAGTGTGTGACATCTTCTGTTATGGTTGCCGATAATCAATACAACATTGTCTATTGTAATCCATCGATGATGACGGCTTTTCGAAAAGTTGAAGCGGACATTCGAAAAGTTTTCTCCCAATTTGATGTGAATAAACTGATTGGCACAAATATGGATATTTTTCATAAAAATCCAGCCCACCAGCGTGGTCTGGTGTCTTCTTTAAAAGAAACGGTTAAAACACGTATTAAAGTGGGTCCTTGTACGTTTGATCTTGTGGCTTCACCTATTTTTGATAAAAATCAAAAACGCCACGGAACGGTGATTGAATGGAAAGAAATCACAGCAGAGCTCAAGGTAGAAGAGGAAATTTCATCCCTTGTAGCTAAAGTATCAACGGGCGACTTCTCTTACCGTATTGAGCTGTCGGATAAACAAGGGTTTATGCGTACACTTGCTGAAGGCATGAATAAATTTACGGATGTTATTAATAATTCTCTCACAGATATTCTTGGGTTCTTATCGGGTCTTTCTGAAGGGAATCTATCGACGCGCATGAAGGGTGAGTATGCCGGAATGCTTGAGGAAATCAAGCAAAATGCAAATTATAGTGTGGAAAAACTTGAAGGAACCATAGCGAATATTATTGAAGGAACAAAGCAAATTCGCGAAGCTTCAGGGGAAATTTCTGCAGGATCCAATGATCTTTCAGAACGTACAGAAACGCAAGCTTCAAGCCTTGAGGAAACAGCAGCATCTATTGAAGAAATTACAGCGGCTGTTAAAAGCAACTCAGAAAATGCACAGCGCGCAACAAAAATGTCCTCTGATGCGTCGGGTCATGCTTCTACAGGTGAAAGGGTCATTGAGGAGGCTGTTCAAGCCATGGGCCGTATTCAAGAATCCTCTCAAAAGATTGGTGAGATCACCAATCTCATTGATGAAATTGCATTCCAAACAAATCTTTTGGCGCTTAATGCAAGTGTGGAGGCGGCACGTGCAGGAGACTTTGGTAAGGGATTTGCTGTTGTGGCCCAAGAAGTGCGTGCCCTTGCTGAGCACTCTGCTCAAGCATCCAAGCAAATTAAAGCCCTTATTGAATCGAGCTCTGAGAGTGTTCAAGAGGGATCCGATCTTGTGGTACAGGCAAAACACTCTCTTGCCTCTATCGTCACTTCTATTAAAGAGGTATCAGAGATTATTCACTCTATTAATTTAGCAAGCTCTGAACAGTCTGTGAGTCTTGATCAAATTAACCAAACAGTCACACAACTCGATGCAATGACGCAAAAGAATGCAGCACTTGTGACAGAAAATGTGGCAACAACAGCGTCGATGGATGAGCAAGCAGAAAGCCTTCGTGACATGCTTGGTTTCTTTAAAATTGGTCAGACAACGACACTGGGTCAAGGAAGAGGGAGTGGGACAACATCTCAACCTACAGCCTATCACTAAGTAACGACTTTATAAGAAATCTCTTTCTTTCCCCTGATTTTCTTTCAAAGAGATCAGGGAATTTTTTGGGAGGAAAACGTGTTTTTAAAAACGGGCTAATTTATCCAGCTGATAGGTAAGCTGATGCTGCAGAGGGGGTAAAATAGAGTGCTTCAAAAGGGCTTCTTGAAGAAGCGCATAAAATTCTTTTAAAAATTCACCGCGGGGATCGGGTTTTGTCCGAATGGATGCACTTATATGAATTGCTGTATCTGTAAACTTTGAAATACCTGAAATTTTAAGGGGCTCGACAATAATTTTTCCAAATTTTGGATGTTCTTTGATCGCCTGAAAAGCTTCTTGCAAAACCTGATCAATTGCAGCAAGAGAAGTTGTGTGCGACACAGCAAGATCAATACTTTGCTGTGTATAGTGTCTGGAGCGATTAATGATTGATGTCACTTCAGAAAAAGGAATAGATTGCACACTTCCGTTATCGTGGCGTAAGAAAACGCTGCGCAGACTAATCGCCTCAACAAGGCCAGAATAATTGCCAATTGCAACGTATTCTCCGACTTTAATATTCCCCTCAAAAAGGGTGAGAAAGCCCGTGATCACATCTTTGACCATCGTTTGCGCACCAAAGGAAATCGCCAAACTAATCACGCTAAAGGCATAAATAATTGGCATAATATCAAAATTAAGTTCGGATAAAATGAGCAAAAATCCAACAAAAGCAACAAGGCCCTTCATCGACGAGCGTGCAATCGGCACAATGGTTTGGGTAAAGGGATTGGGCCCTTGCTTTTGCGCACCTTCCTCTTTTGCTTGGAGTTGAGACGTTGCTATAAAATCAAAAAGAGCCCAAAGAATACGTACACTTATAATGACAAGGAGAATGGAAAGAGCTGTCAGAATGAGCTCTCTTGTTTGAGGTGTGTTTAAAAGGGTCAAAAAACTCAGACCCCATATTTCTAAAATGATTGCAGCAATGGCAAAAAAAAGACAAAAATGTGCTAAGGGGATGAGGAAATAAGCTGATTGAACAACGGGTAAGGTTTTTGCATAACGCCATGGATGGTGAATATCGAAGGAGGGAGAGGGTTTGATGGGAAAATCTTGCCAGCTTTTTGAGAGTTTTTGCCCAATGAGAGAGAGTTGTGTGCTGAGAAAACGCCAAAGTGCAAGAAAAATGACCGTGAAAATAATGGCTTGGCCATAGAATAATGTTTCAAAAAGAGCGCCATAAATCCAGGCAAGGTAGCCGATAAACAGTAGTAAAATGGCTAAAATATGCCAGAGACGCGCAACCGCTTGTGCTATATTTAAAAGCACCCCTGCAAGATCTGTGCGATTCTCAAAATGCAACCATTTAGAGACGGGGTGGCGATAATCCACAATAAGTGTGGCTAAAACAAGAAAAAGACCAAACCCGACAAGGCTCTTCCACGTTTCACAGGCTTTTGGATTCATGTGAATAAGCTGAAAAATCTGCGCGCAAAAGACCCCTAAAAAAAGAATCTGCACAAAAAAACTAATGAGGTGGAAAAAACGTCGTGCATTGCGATCGCTTAACAGTAAAAGGCGAAGATCTGAATGGTAGGGCTGCAAAAAAAGCCTGAAATATTGAAGCAATAGACGTGATAAAAACAAAATACCTATAATCACATGGACGGAATGTAAAATTACAGGTCGCTGGAAAACAATCGCAACCGTATAGGCTGTAAGTCCAAAAAGAATAAGGGGAAGTGTGCTGATTAAAAATGCGCGTGTGAATTCTCCCCATGTGCGTGGGGGTTCTTTGGGCGCGCGCAATCCAAATAAAACAAAACGAAGGAGAAATTCTGCGCCAAACCCTGTGGCAAGAGAGAGGAAGAGAAGGAGAGAGAAATTGACAAAATGATTAAGGGCGTCGCTGTCGCTATCGTTTAAATTTTGAAATCCTTGCCAGACTTCAAAGGGAAACTGAGCCAAGGATTGAATAGCCTGAATAAGCTGCTGTGCGGATTCTTCAATACGTGTGATAAGCCCTGCATTGAGATTATGAATCATTGATTGCGATGCATTTTTGCTATCGACCTGATTTTCAAGGGTGTTCAGATGTTTGAGAGTGTTCAAAAACGCTTGACGCTTTTCATCATCTTCAAGAATTTGAATGACTGCAACTGTTTGCGCATCTTTATCCGCATTTTTATTGGGATTTGCATAAGCACATAAGCAAAGAGAAAGACAGAAGGCCGCTATTTTTAAAAACATCATCATTTAAAATTTAGCTAAATTTATTTGATTCTATCAATTTTTAGTGCATCTTCCAAGAAATGAAAAAAAGAATCGGAGTCCCTGAAAGACAGCGTGATAGGAAGAGTATACATTTTTTCTCTCCATGGGGCGGGGATTTTAAGATAATCTTTTTCCGTTGTTAGGATAGGGCAGCTCAACGCGATACTGCGTGTATATAGGTCACCGATGTCTTTTTCTGTATACACATAATGATCTGGAAAATCATAAAATGCGAGGATTTTAAACCCTAAAGTTTCGAGGGAGTGTTTAAATTTTTTGGGGTATCCAATCCCTGCAAAAGCAATAATCGCTTGTGGTGGGATGGGCAAACGTGCTTCAAAATGTGCATCAAAGACAGGTTTTTTATAAAGAGTCAGTGCATCTTTATCTGTTTTTGATCCGTGAATAAGAATAATCGCATCGGCCTCTCTCATGCCTTTTTTAGGGAAAGTCCGCAGAGGTCCTGCTGGAAAAGTACACCCGTTCCCTAGGCCCTGTTGACCATCAATGACTAAAAGTGTGAGATCGTGAAAAAGCGATGGATTTTGCAACCCATCATCCATAATGCACACATCTGCTCCCTCATCATGTGCTGCTTTTCCTGATTGATAGCGATCAGAACAAACCCACGTTGTTCCATGCTTGGCCAAAAGCAAGGGCTCATCGCCCGTATAGGATGGATTATCTAAAAGGGTAGTTTTATGCAAATTTTTGACTTTTCCACCATAGCCGCGTGTCAGAAAATGGGGGGTTTTCCCATAGTGAGTTTTTAAAATATCCGCGATCGCAATGGCTGTAGGAGTTTTACCCGATCCTCCGAGCGTTAAATTGCCTATGCATATAACAGGGATAGGAAGACGCTTTTGAAAGCACTTGCGATAAAAAAAATGAAAAGTGCTGAGCATTGTATAAACAAAGGAAAGAGGGGAGAGGGCAAAGGCCTTCCACCCCTTTTTTTCATACCAAAATGCGGGGGTTTTCATGGGAATCACTCAAATAAGGTTGACACAGCTGAACCAAGTCTTTGAGACTATTTTTCTGTATCGACATAAAATTCTTAAGCGCCTCTCCTTTTTCTTGCGCTTCATGGGGGTGAGATAAAAGGTTTGTGAGAATTTCAGTCAGATTGTTTGCTGTGACCTCTAGGCTATAAGGGCCCATAATCTCACAGATATCTTCCGCATTGTGCATAAAGGGTCCCCATAAAACACAACATCCCAACTGCGCAGGCTCAATGGGATTATGGCCTCCAATAGCGGGAACAAGGCTGCCACAGACAAGGGCTATGGGCGACAATGCGTACATAAGGCCGAGCTCGCCCATGGTATCGATGAGGTAAATGCTATGATGTGTGTTAGGCATCTCTTCTTTGCTGCGTTGTGCATAGGAAAAACCATAGCTATCGATAAGCTTTATAATAGGATGACTGCGATGGGGGTGGCGGGGCACGAGAAAAAGCAAAACATTGGGGTGGGATTTGAGGATATCTTTGAAACTTTCAAGAATAATAGTCTCCTCTCCCTCATGGGTGCTGGCCGCAACAAATGTTGGGCGATTTTTGATAACTGCAGACAATATTTTAAAATCTTCCTCGCTATAGGTCAAAGGGTTTGCCGCAAATTTGAGATTGGGCATGACGTGGACACCTTTATCCGTGAAGCATCTCAGGCGCTCTGCATTTTTTTCTGACTGAGCAAAAATACTTGTAAAGCTGCTGAACAGTGCACGTGCAAGTGTAGGTATGCGTTGCCATCTTTGAAAACTATGTTCTGTAAGGCGCGCATTAATCAGATAAAGGGGAATAGATTTTTTTTTGCACAATGAAATCATATTGGGCCAAATCTCGGATTCTGTAATGCCAACAACATCAGGTTTCCAGTAGTTTAAAAAACGTTGCATCCACGGGTAAACATCCAAGGGGATGTATTGATGAATCGCATGGGGCGGTAGTTTATCTTTGATGATATTTGCTGCTGTGACGGTTCCTGTTGTTAATAAAATATACGCTTGGGGATACGTTTTTGAGAGGTGCTGGATCAAGGAAAGTAGTGATAGCGTTTCACCGACACTGACACCATGAAGCCAGATAAGTTTACCTTCTGGGCGCTTAAGTGAGGGGATGCCCCGGCGTTCATGAAGACGATGAATGTCTTCTTTGCCAAGGTGTGCGCGTTTTTTTAAATAAAAATATAAAAAAGGAGCGGCAAGGTAAGATAAAAAACGATATAGGTGCAAAAACATAAACTTTAAAGGGCTCAGCACCTGATCAAAAACAATTAAGCTCTTTTTAACGGAAAAACAGGCAAATGTCCAAGACTAGTCACAGGAATACCATTAATTTCTGTATGTTGCACCTCCTCTGTAAAGACACACATAAACCCTAAAATCTTTTGAACACTATCCCCAATAAGGCTTGCCGCTGCTTTGACTGTGCTGCCTGTGGAGATGACATCGTCCATAATGACAACTTTTTTGCCTTTGATGGCTTCCAATTGGAGAGGAGACAAAAACATTTTTTTGCTGCCAGATGTAATCGAACTATACGCTATTTTTTTAGAAACTCCCTCAATGCCCTCCTTGTTTTTTATAATAATCCATGGAAGTTTCGCTTGTGTTGCGACTAATACACCAAGACCATTTGCTTGGTCCCCCAAAATCACAATAAGCTCTGTACCCAAGGGAATTTTTTTAGCGATAGCATGAGCTGCCGCAATGACAAGCTCGTGATCGTCTCTAAAATTAACATATACAATTTCCACAGGTGCTCCACTCGAAGGGCGTACCTTTGGAAAGTTCTTTGAGAATCCATCGAAGGAAACTTTATAGGAACTCTGTGATTCTTGAGCTGTGTTTTGATCCGCCATGTGCGAAGATTTTTTTGGATCTGCTTGAGCATAGACAGGAGATGGTGGAGTCATCATCAAAAAAGCACATGGAAAAAAGAACAGTTTGATGAGACGAGGCATTTGCTTTTTCTCTTTATAAAAAACTGGGCCTAGTCTACATGAGAAAATAAAAAATATATATAATTTTTTTAAACCTTTTTCCTTTATAACAAATCCATCATTATCCTCTAGACGTCTCTGTGATCAAATTGCTAGAATCCTTGAAATAACCTTTTATGAATAAGAATTTTTATGGCCAATAAACCCATTACTCTTCCGCTCACGATCAGGGCCCAATACGTCAAAGATCTTTCCTTTGAGAACCCTGACCCTATTGCAGCTTTTTCTCAAGATACAGATATTCAGCCTAATATTGCTGTGAATATCGGCGCACGTGCAGATAATGTGGGGGATGAAAATTTCGAAGTGGTTCTTGACATTCGTGTGGAAGCTAAACGTGGGGATAGTGTTTTGTTCATAGCAGAACTTAGCTATGCAGCCATTGTTGCGGTTGAAAACCTTGAAGAAGGTGCCATCGGTCCTTTTGTCATGATCGAAGCACCCCACCTTATTTTTCCTTATGCACGAAATATTATCTCTGACATGACGCGCGAGGGAGGTTTCCCACCCCTTCTTTTAGCCCCTGTGGATTTTGCGGCTCTTTATAAACAGCAACAAGAGCAAGCAGCGGAAAAAAAATCCTAAGGTATCTTGCCTATAGTTAACATTCTGACAAGGAAAAGAGGTTATCATGATCACCGTTGGGCAGCACTTTCCAAAGACCATTGCGCTTAAAAAAGTTGAGAGTGGCGTCATTCAGGATTTTAGTACAGAAGAACTCGCCAAGGGGCGCTGTATTCTTTTTGCTGTTCCCGGTGCTTTTACGCCGACGTGTTCCATACAGCATCTGCCAAGCTATATAAGAAAGCGTGATGACCTTAAGGCAAAGAATGTTGATTATGTTTTTTGTCTAGCGGTGAATGATCCTTTTGTGCTGCAGGCATGGGCAAAGGAACACGACATCACGGATGATCGCATTATTTTCCTCGCGGATGGAAGTGCACTTTTGACAAAAGCCCTTGGCATGGAACTTGATCTTACATCTTTGGGCCTTGGCGTGCGCTCCAAACGCTATGTGATGGTCATTGACGACGGTATCGTGACGCATCTTTTTGTGGAAGAGAATGCGGGTGTGTGTGAGTTAAGCTCTGCAGACAGTCTTTTTGAAAAAATCTAATCCCTCTCATCTCTGTATGCTTATGGGGAGGGGAGCGCTTAATATATCTCCCGTGAGGGCGAGCACATTGAGGAGAAACTAAGCAATCTTAAGGTGAGGTGCTTCAGAAAAATCATCTTGAAGAAATCGAGAAATACACTGAGAAAATTACCGCTCTTGATAATAAACCTCATAAAACTGCGGAATATGAGTTGCTTCCTCCTCAAGAAAAAATAAACTTCAATGTGGGTGATTATGAATACTGGCGCAAAGGAATTCTCTGATCAAAGATTGCAGTGCAGGCGATTTTGGGAGGGGAAATCTCGAGGGATACTATGGAACAAGCAGGCTCTTAAGCTTTGAGGGTGAGTATGCTGAACATGCTGACGAGAAAAGGAATCTTGTAATCACTTCTTAGAAAAAAAAGTCAGATGAGTAGAAAAGAGGGGCAACACAGCCCCTTTTTTAAAACGCGCGCCTCTTAAGACTTTGTCCCAGGTGCTGTGGCCTTTTGTGAAGAAGTGCCCGCCGCTGCCATCGCTTTGGTCAAATCACTTACAATTTTATTAAGATCTTGTTCGCTCACAGGGGGGATGAGCATTAACTGCCCTTCGGGACTTAGGGCCATCAAAATAGGTGCACCCGGAAGTTTCAGTTCCTTCGCAAGAGTGCGTGTGGCATCAATAGCCTTTGTTGCATCCTCGCTTGCGGCAAGTTCATTGACTTTTTTAACATCATATTTTGCGCCTGCAATCAAAGCATCCATCGTTTTTTGATTCGGAACATCCTTAAGCGCAAGGAAAGCCTCATTCAGCTTCCCATAAGCTTTTGGATCAAGAGTGTAGGCTGCTTGGAGCTGTTTTGCCACACGTGCAGACTCCTCAGGGTTAACAAAAGCCCACTGGTGGACAATGACTTTGAGGCTCGGTTGTTGCTTGATGACTTTGGACAAAATGGATTGAAGGACACGGCAATTTGCGCACAAAGGGTCCTCAATGAGCACAAGTGTGACAGTCCCACTAGGATTGCCAAGAACAAGAGAATCCTTCGTATTCAAGAGTTTTTCTTTATTTGTATCTAAAAGACCGCGCATTTCTTGCTCGTTTTTAGCCTCTAGGTATTGTGCCTCTAGCTGAAGTTTTTGCATGATATCCAAGCCTTTTGGACTTTTCATCACATTTTCAAGCATGGCTGTAAATTTGGCGATCTCTTTCTCAGAAGCGTCAACGGGAACAGGCTCAAGCTCCTTTGGCATTTCAAGAGGTTGATCCGCTTTTGGGTCTGCCGCTTGTGCTGCTTTGCTTTGTGGAGCATCCGGGGCTGTCGCAGCCAAAGTTAAAGAGGGTTGAGCAAGGGTAACGCCAAAAGCCGTTCCAAGAAGGAGTATTTTTGTGAGCATAAAAGAATTTTCCTTAAAAAGTTTGATTAAATTTACCAAAAAAAAGAGGGCTTGGCTATGGCTTTATGCATAAAATAAAAGCCAGCAGAGGAGAAAAACATAGAGAGCCGCTATAAAATCATCAATCATCACGCCCAAAGATGCTAAAAAAGGCGGTTTTTTTTCAAAGTAATGATCAATCACATGAATGGGCCAGGGCTTGACGATATCAAAAAAACGAAAAAGCACAAAGCTAAGGCCAACGGTTATATATAGACTCAGGTGCTTGGGAAAGGGAAACATAAGCGTGAGCATCATGGCATAGAGCTCATCAATTACAATGTACGAAGGATCCTTATCAGAACCATCTTTTTTGAGAAGAATATAGGTCGATCCCCATCCTAGGATAAAAAATAGAAAGATAAGGTTGAGAAAAAAAGATTCTGGCAACAAAAAATAAAGGGGGAGTGCTACAACACTTCCCCATGTACCGGGAGCGAAGGGCAAATAGCCCACATAGCCCACGGTGGCGATAAAACGTGCAATGAAACTGAGCATTTTATTTTTATAAATCTCTTTTTCTCTCAAAGGCCCAGGAGAATGCGCGCAGGATTTTCAATATATTCTTTTACTTTAACGAGGAAGGTCACAGCTTCTCTGCCATCAATCATGCGATGATCGTAAGAAAGAGCCAGATACATCATGGGCCGAATGACAACCTGACCATTAATGACAACGGGACGATCTTGGATTTTATGCATGCCTAAAATGCCTGATTGGGGTGGATTTAAAATCGGCGTAGAAAGCAGTGATCCAAAAATCCCGCCATTCGAAATGGTAAAGGTTCCGCCTGTAAGATCTTGCATGGATAGTTTGTTCGCCTTAGCCTTTTCACCATAATTTGCAATAGCCTGTTCAATATTGTGAAGGCCCAAGCGATCTGCATCACGCAAAACGGGTACGACAAGCCCTTGGGGTGCTGACACAGCAATGCCAATGTCATAGCGCTTGTGATGGACAAGATAGTCTCCGTCAATCTCACCATTAACAGCGGGAACATCTTTGAGGGCTTGCACACAAGCTTTGACAAAAAAGCTCATGAAACCCAGTTTTGTTCCGTATTTTTTGACAAACTCATCTTGATGAATTTTGCGCAGATTCATCACTGTTGACATATCACATTCGTTAAATGTTGTGAGAATTGCCGCTGTATTTTGTGCATATTTAAGACGCTCTGCAATTTTTTTACGCAAAGGTGTCATAAGTTTTCGCTCGGAGGCGTCAAGGGCCGATGTTGCACCTAAAGGTGTTACATCCGCGCGCTCATTGCGAAGTAAAACATCTTCTTTCATGATGCGACCGTCCTTACCCGTGCCCTTAACATCCAAAGGTGTGAGCTTTTCTTCCGCCATGAGTTTGCGTGCAGCGGGGCTAGCGATGACTTCTTTAGAAGGATTTTCTGTTGGTTTTATCGTCTTATTTTTCGTCTCAGGCGCTTGTACAGGTTCTGTTTTCGCTTCAACTGGTTTGGGATCGTCAGCTAGCTCGAGAGCAAGAGCTTTTGTAAAAGAACTTTCCTTCAAAGACTGTGCAGGTTCAGCGACTTCACCTTCTGCAATAACGCCAACAATGTCGCCAATCGCTACAGTTTCTCCTTCAAAAGCACTAATTTGCTGAAGCACACCGGATGTGGCAGCGTTAACCTCAAGGGTGACTTTATCTGTTTCCAACTCAAGAATAATTTCGTTTTCATGGACAGCCTCGCCTACTTTTTTATACCAGCGCGCAATAATAGCTGTCGTGACAGATTCGCCAAGAGGTGGAACTTTAATATCAATTGTGCTCATAAAATATTACCTTTAGGGTTGTCGGTTACTTGATCGCAGAGAGGGGTTTCACATGAGTGGGGGCAAAAGCTTTTTCAATAATAAGGCGCTGTTCTTTTTCATGGCGACTCAAAAGACCTGTTGCTGTTGACGCTGCGACGGGGCGTGCAATGACAAAAGGCCTTGGCGTATGTGCCTGAATATGGTGTAAAATAGCTTCAAGGCGGCGATCAACAAAGTGCCAAGCGCCCATATTTTCAGGCTCCTCTTGGCACCAAATGATTTCTGCATGTTTATAAGGCGTAAGGGCCTTGATCAGATCGTGTTTTGGCCAGGGGTAAAATTGTTCGAGGCGAATGATTGCCGTATGCGCATGATTGTTTTTCAAAGATTCTTCGAGAAAGTCAAAATAAATTTTCCCCGAACATAAAATGACTTTTTCGATCATTTCAGGATTTTTTGTATCACTTATGACAGGCTTGAAAGTCCCCTCAAAATCACTCAAAGAGGACACACAAAGCTTATGACGTAGGAGGGATTTTGGCGTCATAAGCACAAGAGGTTTTCTGTACGTTTGCTTAAGTTGACGTCTTAGAATATGAAAATAATTGGCGGGCGTTGAACAATTTGCAACCGACCAATTGCCCTCGCCACACAGTTGTAAAAAGCGCTCAAGCCGCGCTGAAGAGTGCTCTGGCCCCTGTCCTTCAAAGCCGTGAGGAAGCAAAAGAACGAGGCCATTTTGTCTGGCCCATTTCATTTCTCCCGCCGAAAGAAATTGATCGATAATAACTTGTGCACCATTCGCAAAATCACCAAACTGAGCCTCCCAAATCACAAGTTGGTGTGGGTTTGCACTGCTATACCCATACTCAAATCCTAAAACAGATGCTTCGGCTAAAGGGCTGTCGATAACTTCAAAATACCCCTTGTGCAGGTGTGAGAGAGGAATATATTTTTTTTCAGTCTCCTGATCAACAAGGACGGCGTGACGATGTGAAAACGTTCCGCGCCCGCAATCCTGTCCCGAGAGACGGACAAGATATTCCTCATCAAGAAGTGTTGCAAAAGCAAGAGCTTCTGCTGTCCCCCAATCAAATCCTTCGCCTGTTTCAATCATTTTCTGCTTGGCCTGAAGCTGCCGTGCGATTTTACTGTTGAGCGCAAAATTTTCGGGTATTTTAAAAATGTTCTGACCAAGGCTTTTAATGACCTCAGGAGAAACCCCTGTGGGCGGTTGTACCTCCGGCGCATGATCATCAGAAGCGCTCGATTCAATCCCCTGCCACGCGCCTTTGAGCCAATGGGGGTGATCAAAACAATCCTCACCCGCGACAGCTTTTTGATAATCGGCATCGAGACGCTCTTGAAAGTCTGCAGATAGGTTACTCATCTCTTCAGCAGATATCACGCCGTCTTTTTGAAGTTTTTCCCCATAAAGAGTGGCTGTGGAGGGGTGCTGATGAATCGCTTTATACATCAAGGGTTGGGTAAAACTCGGCTCATCCGACTCATTATGCCCATAGCGCCTATAGCATATCAGATCAATGACGACATCTTGACCAAAATGCTCTCTATAGTCTACAGCCGCTTTGCACACGCGAAGCACAGCTTCTGGATCATCACTATTCACATGAAAAATAGGGGCTTGAATGGCTTTTGCAATATCCGAAGAGTAAGGTGAACTGCGGGAATGGGGAGGACTTGTTGTAAACCCAATCTGATTGTTAATAATAATATGCAGTGTTCCCCCCGTGCGGTAACCGGGAAGATCAGAGAGCTCGAGGGTTTCCGCCACAAGACCTTGCCCTGCAAAAGCGGCGTCGCCATGCATGAGAAGGCCCATTACTTTTTTTCGTTTTGTATCATTGAAATGATATTGTTCGGACCGCACCTTGCCAAGCACCACAGGATTGATAGCCTCTAAGTGTGAGGGGTTTGATACAAGGGACAAATGCAGTTTTTTGTTATCAATAACGCGGTCATTTGAATACCCCAAATGGTATTTGACGTCGCCTGATCCAATGGCATAAGGATTTTCTTTAGCTGCGAGGAATTTAGAAAAAAGATTACGAAAGGGTTTGCCAATAATATTGGTTAAAATATTCAACCGTCCTCTGTGCGCCATGCCCATAACAAGATGTTCCACACCCTGCTGAGTAATACTATGTAAAATAGACTCCATCGCAGGAATTAGACTTTCGCCACCGTCAAGGCCAAAGCGCTTGGCTCCTTGGAACTTTGTGTGGAGGAATTTTTCAAAAAGTTCTGCGCGTATGAGGTCATTCAGAAGTGCTTTTTTTTGTGGCGGTGCGAGTGTAAAGGGAATAGATTCAAAAAATTCTTGGATCCAGTTTTTTTTATCGGGATCTTGAATATGCATAAATTCAACGCCGATTGTGCCGCAATATGTTTTATGCAAACGTTCTAAAACTTGATGAAGGGTTGCTATTTGAAAGCCAAGAACGCCGTCGAGATAAATAAGCCTGTTATAATCAGCCTCCTCGAAACCGTAAAATGAGGGGCTAAGCTCTGTGTGAGGATGGCGCTTTTCAATTTTCAAAGGGTCAAGATCCGCATGAAGGTGGCCGCGCACACGGTAATTGCGGATCATCATCAAGGCACGAATCGAATCGTGCACAGCTTGGGATGTTGACGTAGAACTTATATTTTGTGATTCAGAAAAAGGTCTTGTACTTAATTGGTCAAAGGATTCCCAGTTGATATCACGACCTACGGATACTTTTGAGAAAAGATCACCCCATTCAGAGGGAATGCTCTGAGGATCACGCTGATAGGCCTCGAATAAACTTTCGATATAAGGAGCATTATGAATATAAGGCGATGAAATCATTTAAAAACCTCTTTGGTTATCCTTAAAAGAAACTAATGCGACAAACCCTTTTTATTTTTATGATGTTCTTGATGTGCGGCATTATGGATCAGATCGGCCATCATTTTTCCCATACGTGCAGGGCTTTCGCACACTGTTACGCCACATTTTTCAAGGTAATCCATTTTTTCCAAAGCAGAACCACCGGCACCGGCAATAATGGCGCCTGCATGCCCCATACGACGCCCTTTAGGCGCTGACCGTCCTGCAATAAACGCAACCACAGGTTTATAATTTCCCGCGTCATATTGGGCTTTGATAAAGTCACCTGCGCGTTGCTCTTCGTCGCCGCCAATTTCACCAATCATCAAGACAGCCTCTGTGGCAGGATCCTTCCAAAAGAGCTCTAAAACATCCACAAAACCCATGCCCTTGAAAGGATCACCACCAATGCCGATACAGGTGGATTGGCCAAGCCCTTCCTTGGTTGTTTGGTCAACGGCTTCATAGGTTAAAGTTCCCGAGCGCGAGACAACCCCAACCTTTCCAGGGGTGTGAATAAAACCAGGCATAATACCGATTTTGCATTGCCCTGGCGTAATAATTCCAGGACAATTGGGCCCGATAAGCCGTGACTTAGAATTTTTGAGTGCCCAGTGCACTTTCATCATATCTTGAACAGGAATACCTTCTGTGATGCAGATAATCAGCGGGATTTCCGCATCCATCGCTTCAAAAATAGCATCCGCCGCATAGAGAGGAGGGACATAAATCATCGTTGCATCTGCATTAACAGCATCGACGGCTTGTTTGACTGTATCAAAAACGGGGAGGCCTAAATGCGTTGATCCGCCCTTTCCAGGTGTGACACCGCCAAGGAGTTTTGTGCCATAAGCAAGAGCACCCTCTGAGTGGAAGGTTCCATGTTTGCCCGTAAAGCCCTGACAGATAAGGCGTGTATTTTTATCGACAAGAATAGACATTTTTTAGTTTCCTTTCGACACATGAACAACGGTTGCAGCCGCGTTTTCAAAATCATCTTCAGCAATGATTTTAAGACCACTTTCATTTAAAAGGGCGCGTCCTTTTTCGACATTCGTTCCTTGAAGGCGTACCACAAGGGGAACCTTTAAATTAATTTCCTTGGCCGCAGCAATAATGCCTTCTGCAATAATGTCACAGCGCATAATGCCGCCAAAAATATTGACAAAAATAGCACGTACATCTTGATCATCCGTGATGATTTTAAAAGCTTCTGTGACTTTTTCCTTAGTTGCGCCACCGCCTACATCAAGAAAGTTAGCGGGGCTCGCGCCGTGACGGGTGATAATATCCATCGTTGCCATGGCAAGGCCTGCGCCATTAACCATGCAGCCAATCGTTCCGTCCAGTTTTATATAATTGAGATCAAATTCCTTCGCACGAAGCTCTGCGGGGTCAACCTCATTCTCATCAAAAAGAAAGCTCACCTTTTTTTGTCGCGCAAGACCATTATCATCAAAAGTCATCTTTGCATCCAACGCGAGCCATGTGTGATCTGTTGTGAGGACAAGTGGATTAATCTCAATTAGCTCCGCATCAAGAGTTGTAAACGCCTGATACATTGATTTGAGGAGGTTCATCAACTCTTTTTGCGATTCTTTGGGGACACCTAAAAATGTCACAAGACGACGTCCATGAAAAGGCTGATACCCTACGACAGGATGAATGCCCATATAGAGAACTTTTTCAGGCGATTTCTCGGCAACCTCCTCAATATTGACGCCACCTTCTGCGGATGCAATGACCATAAATCCCTTGTTTTTACGGTCGAGCACAAGGCTTAAATAATATTCGTGTTTTATCGAGCATGTATCTTCTATATAAAGGGCTCTGACACACTGGCCCTCTTTTTTTGTCTGTGCTGTCACAAGCGTACGGCCTAGAATGCTCTCCACAGCGCTGTCAAAGCTGGCTTTGTCTTTGGCAATTTTAACGCCGCCAGCCTTGCCACGGCCGCCTGCGTGAATCTGAGCCTTGACAACCACACCTTTAGCGAGGTCAAAGTGAGAAAGGGCGCTTGTTGCCTCTTCTTTTGAAAAAGCGACGCGGCCCTCAAGGGTAGGGACACCAAACTCCCTTAAAAGACCTTTGCCCTGGTATTCATGGATGTTCATGGTGACGCTCCTTTGTTTTTTGACAGATTAAAATTTCATTAAATATTAAGGCGCTCGAGGTCATGAATAAGGCCCTCTACAGCTTTTGCAGAGCGGTGAAACGCTGCTTGCTCAGCCTCTGTCAGATCAAGCTCAATAATATCTTCCACACCTTTTGCACCGATTACACAAGGAACGCCTACATAAATATCCTTGACACCATAGGCATTTTTCACATGCGCCGCACAAGGAAGAGCTCTTTTTTGATCATAAAAATACGCCTCAAGCATTTGAACAGCAGAATTCGCCGGTGCATAAAAAGCGGAGCCTGTTTGGAGAAGATTCACAATCTCAGCGCCCCCATTGCGTGTGCGCTCAATAATGTCATCGACGCATTTTTGAGTGATTTTTCCTTTGTCAATAAAATGATTCAAAGGAATGCCCAGAACCGTTGTAAATCCAGGCATAGGAACCATCGTATCACCGTGTCCTCCCAGCACAAACGCATCAATCGATTGCACAGATACATTAAGTTTTTGCGCTAAAAATGTTTTATAGCGTCCTGTATCTAAAACGCCCGCCATGCCAATAACATGGGTTGTGGGCAAGCCACTTGCTTGCTGCATCAGCCAGACCATAATGTCCAGGGGGTTTGTAATCACAATGACAAAGGCATTGGGGCAGTGTTTTTTTATTTCGAGAGCCGTTGTCTTGATAACACCTGCGTTAATTTTCAAAAGATCATCGCGGCTCATACCTGGCTTACGGGGGATGCCGGCTGTGACAATGACTGCGTCGCATCCTTTGAGAAGCCCATAATCACTCCCTCCCTCAATCACACAATCATGGCCAGAGACCGCAAAACTTTGCTGAAGATCAAGGGCCTTTCCCTTGGCCATACCTTCTGCAATATCAATAAGGGCAACATCCCCAAGGTCTTTTAGACCAATGAGTTGAGCAAGTGTTCCGCCAATCTGACCGGCACCTACAAGCCCTATTTTTCGACGCTTCATCATCATTATTTGACTCCTTTAACTTTGTACTATTTTTTAAATTTCGGCACTGTTATTATTCATAGCAAGAATTGGTGAATTTTTAGTAAAGATTTTCTGGATAAATTCTAAGCCGCGGTGCAAGCCATTCATATCAATGCTATGCCCAAGTGCAGGACCTGTTTCTGTTTCAATCTCACACCCAAGATCTTCAAGATCTTTTTTGGCCTTCGCCATCAGCGTATAGGGGACACTTGGATCCAAAGCCCCATGAACAAGAAGAACAGGGGGATAGGGACCCTTGAATTTTATTTTAGAGGGCGGATAAAAAGCGCCCGAATAACTTATAATGCCTGCAAGATCTGGAATATGAAACATCATTTCAAGGGCTAACATCGCTCCTTGGGAAAATCCCACAAGGGCGACATCGCGCGGCGTTAAATCATAGTGATGCATTTGTGAATGAATAAAATACGATAACTTTTCCGAGGCATAGTCTAAACCTTTGCGCATGTCTTTGGGATCCAGATCATGATTTGGAATGCTAAACCATTGATAGCCAAAGGGGCCCGCCTCCCAAGGATCGTGCGCATTGGGTGAAATAAATGTGGTAAGACGCAAAGAGGGTGCCCAAAAATGGCCTATCTCCAAAAGATTAGCGCCATTGGATCCGTATCCGTGAAGAAGAAAAACAAGGCGCTTCGTTTCTTTATCACTAGAGAAAACATAATCAGGAGTGGTCATAAAATTAAAAAAAACGGCATATCCTATTTTTATGGTACTGATCTTGCTCTGAGGACACAAGGGGGAAAGATTTTTTCTTTTGGTCGCTCTTGAAAAAAACGAAGTGAGCAGCTCGAGTGTTAACATCGCTCCTTGGGAAAATCCCACAAGAGCGACATCGCGCGGCGTTAAATCATAGTGATGCATTTGTGAATGAATAAAATACGATAACTTTTCCGAGGCAGCTTTTTCTCAAATTATGAGCCTAAAACATTAACCTTTTATTCACACACCTTAACAAAAAGTTAATTTTCGCACCCTTCTTTATGATGGTATTTTTCGTTATATAGTAATAAAATTTTATGAAATTGTGAAAAAACAGGTGAAAAAGGGTCACTTTTTCCGATGAAACACACCGCTTTTAAGGGATTTTTGGCTGTTTTAAGTCTTTGATTGTCGAAAAAAATCATCTATCCACCAAATACAGTGATTTTTTTAGCAATATTGCGCTAATTTCG
>JAKBAR010000053.1 GCA_021808925.1 Pseudomonadota bacterium
CAGGAGAGTTTTGTGTCGTGGTGGCGGTGGGTAGGGAAACGCCACGGGGGATGACGTAGGGACCCCGCTAGGGGGGAGTGTGTTCGTTGAGGGTAGTCCTATTAATTTTTGAGGTATTGTTCGCAATAATATGATAGGGTTCTGTCAAAAAATTAGTAAAATCTTTTCACATCACGCAATTACTTTTATAGAAAAATAAAAATTATGAAATTTCTTGATCAAGTTAAAATTTTCCTTGAGTCTGGCCATGGAGGTGCTGGGTGTGTGAGCTTTCGCCGCGAAAAATACATTGAGCATGGCGGGCCCGATGGCGGCAATGGCGGCAAGGGGGGCGATATTATTATTATCGCTGAAAACGCTCTCAACACACTGATTGACTATCGCTATCAACAGCATTTTCGCGCGAAAGTCGGTGGCCACGGTATGGGGCGCAATCGCACGGGCCGTGATGCGGAGGACGTTATTTTAAAAGTTCCTGTGGGCACACAGATTTTTGATGAAGACAAAGAAACACTTCTTGCGGATTTAATGGAAGAGGGGCAGCGCATTATTTTCTTGCGTGGAGGCGACGGCGGATGTGGCAATGCGCATTATAAATCCAGTACAAACCAAGCGCCTCGTCACAGTACCCCCGGCTTTCCAGGTCAGGAAATGTGGGTTTGGTTACAGCTGAAACTGATTGCCGATGCGGGCCTTGTGGGGCTGCCGAATGCGGGTAAGTCAACATTTCTCAAAGCGAGTAGCAGAGCGAAACCTAAAATTGCGGATTATCCATTCACAACCCTCAATCCGCAACTGGGTGTTGTGTATATCTATGATTCAGAATTTGTTTTAGCGGATTTACCGGGCCTTATCGAAGATGCGCATTTAGGCGTAGGCCTTGGCACACGGTTTTTGGGACATGCCGAGCGTTGTTCTGTGCTTCTGCATTTAATTGATGCGAACGCCGAAGATGTGGTCGGTCATTATCACACCATTCGCCACGAGCTTATTGAGTATGGTTCGGGTCTTGCGGATAAACCCGAGGTGATTGCATTGAATAAGTGTGATAGTTTATCGGATGAGGTGATCGAAGAAAAAAAATCACTCCTCGAAAAAGAAAGTGGGAAGGAAGTTATGATACTTTCTGCGGTATCGGGGCAGGGTGTAAAAGAGGTTTTAGCAGCACTTTATCGCTATATTCTTGAAAAACGTGACGCAGACCAGTCTCAAGAGATTATAGAGATAGAGGCTGATCCAGAAGAATAATACTAAAGACACGGGCGAGTTTGGGGAGAGCATGTTATGCGCATTAGTGATGATGGTTTTCTCATTCATAAAAAGCCTTTTTCCGAAAACAAGGTTCTTTTGAGTTTCTTTACGCCGTGTCATGGCCGCGTGAATGGCATTGCGCGTGCGTCAAAGCGTCATCCTCTTGATATCGGGTACTACTGTGCGCTCAAGTGGTCCGCAAAGTTGGATCACCAGCTTGGATTTATTGAGTACGATTTTATCGCATCTCCACAGTCACTTCTCGCACACGACTATCAAAAGCTATTGGCCTTTCAAAGTGCTGTTAGCCTCCTTTATCATCTTCTTGTGGAACATCATCCCTATCCGTTATTATACAAGGCTTTTAATGATTTCATCGATAACCTTGCTGAGGATGGTTGGCTGTATGCTTATGTACAGTTTGAAAAAAAAATTCTCGAACAGTTGGGGTTTGGTCTCAGCCTTCACGCCTGTGCTGTTGAGGGATGTAGGGACAAAGTTGTGTATCTTTCCCCAAGGTCCGGGCGTGCTGTGTGCGCAGCGTCG
The DNA here is from genome assembly GCA_021808925.1 of Pseudomonadota bacterium. Lineage (GTDB taxonomy): Bacteria > Pseudomonadota > Alphaproteobacteria > Paracaedibacterales > JAKBAR01 > JAKBAR01. The sequence continues at coordinate 1,798 of JAKBAR010000053.1, forward strand.
GGGGAACCTTATAAAGATAAACTTTTTTCTCTGCCGGTTGTATTGATTGCTCCAGAGGGTAAGGATTTTAAAGAAGCCCTTCGGATCTTAGGTTATTTTATTAAACACCATTTGCTTGAGGGAAGATCTTTGATGGCACGAGATCTTTTTATCAACGCGATTGAGTAATTTATTTCTCAACTGCATCATCCACTGTAGCGCTAAAATAATTTTTATAATTTTCCAGTGTTTTATTAAGACCATTTTTTGAAATATCTTCGTAAAAACCGTAACCGAGGATGCAAAGCCCAACGAATCCACACAAAACTCCCGCTTTGGGGGTGCCAGAGACGACTAAGACAGGAGCAAAAAGAGTTGCGCCAATGCCAGCCATCGTTCGTATTTCTTTTGTTTCTTCCCACGTGAGATCTTTTGTATGATTGAATTTTTTATTTATTTTTTCCTTGTCGTTCTCCTCTAGATCACTGCCTTGGATGGAGGAAAAAGACAAAATCAATGCGAATAAAAACAGAATTTTCATCACGGACACTTTCGGTTCAAAAACTTTCCCATCATTCACGATAAAGGAAAAAAGTTTCTATGTGTTTAAAATTATAATTATTTTTCACGAAGAGAGTCCTCAAAAAAAATTGATGAGGATAATGTGTTTTGAGCTGAAACGACAAAAATTTCATCATTAACAGGATGAAAAAGCTTTTTTCTGTGATGAAATCGACTGCTTTTGTTGAAAAAAGGGGACTTATCCCCAGAAAATTAAAAATTTTGTTAAATTTTTAATGACTTGTTAACTTTTTTATCGCACCCTAACGCTATTGTTAACAGGAAAAAAGGAACTCCCTGTTTATGATTGCAGAAGAGACTTTTTCACTTGACCCCGACTATCGCCCTCACAATGACGAACCCTTTATGAACCCACGGCAGCTGGCCTACTTTAAAAGCAAACTCTTGGAGTGGAAACACCAACTCCTTCACGACAGCCTCGAAACCATTCACCACCTTCAAGAAGAAAGTCACGCGGAACCTGATATTCTTGATCTTGCGGCGAATGAGACCGAGCGTAATCTTGAGTTGAGAGCAAGGGATCGTGCGCGGAAACTTATTAATAAAATTGATGAGGCTTTGCATCGTGTCGAGGATGGCTCGTATGGGTATTGCGAGGAAACGGGGGAGCCCATTGGTCTTCGTCGTCTTGAAGCACGACCGATTGCAACACTTTGTATTGAGGCTCAAGAGCGTCATGAGCGCAAAGAAAAATCCTACCGTGAGGAAGGATAATTCTAGGTAGAATCCGTTTTAGAAAAAATAACAATTTTGCTTGTGGAATTTAATGCACGATGGTTTCCGTCCCACATCTCTTTCACAAAAATACACTAAGGTTTATTGAGCCCCTGGATATGCGTCATTATCAGGGGTGGGGGATTGGCCTTGAGGAAAAGCTTAAAACCAATGAGTCTTTATCGATTCAATTTGATGCGCGGTGTCAGATCAGCGACGCCTGTGCACGGGCTATTGCTGTTCTTATTCTTGTCTATGAAAAACAAGATCATGTTGCTTTTGATGGGACAGAACAGAGCCGTCTTATTCAGGCAAAAATAAAAGAACAAATGGCTCAGAAAAAGACGTTGCCTGAGCCTCTATCTCAAAATCATTTTTCTTTTTCATCCCTTTTAGCTCTCATTGGCAAAAGTGCCTCAAGATTTGGCCAAACAGCTACAGAGCTTTTAACGTTTTTTGGGTATGTGATTGTCAGGCTTTATGAAACTTTTAGACGTCATCGGAAAATTCCCCTCACGTCCTTTGTGTATCATCTTGATCAAGTAGGATTTCAGGCAACACCGATTATTGCGCTCATTTCATTTCTGATTGGCATGGTGCTTTCTTATCAAGGGATTAATCAGCTCGCGCGGTTTGGCGCAGAGATTTACACGATCGATTTTCTCACCATTGGTGTTTTCCGCGAGATTGGCGTGCTCCTTACGGCGGTGGTTGTGGCTGGAAGATCCGCAAGTTCTTTTACAGCACAAATAGGAACGATGAGTTTAAATCAAGAAATTGATGCGATGCGGATGATGCAACTCGATCCTGTAATTTATCTTGTTTTACCAAGGATGATAGCACTTCTTATAGCACTTCCTCTGCTTGTGTTTCTCTCTGATATGATGGCACTCATTGGCGGCATGCTAACAACGTATCTTGTGATTGATTTGACACCGACACAATTTATTAATTACCTTCAAAAGGCTTTTTCGCTCAATAATTTTTGGGTGGGGATGAGTAAAGCGCCTCTTTTTTCACTTCTTATCGGTCTTGTGGGGTGCTTTAGGGGGATGCAAGTGCGTGGGAGTGCGGAAAGTGTTGGAAAAATGACGACAGCTTCTGTGGTTGAGGCTATTTTTCTTGTGATTGTGGCGAATGCATTAATGTCGCTTGTTTTTTCCTATTTAAAGGTTTAAAGCGCATGCATCTTTGCCTCAGTGTTCAGCATTTAACAACGCAATTTGGCCAGCAGCACATTCACGAGGATATAAGCCTTGATGTGTTTGCAGGAGAAATTTTAGGGATTGTGGGCGGATCCGGGTCTGGAAAATCCGTTTTGCTGAAATACATGATGGGCCTTCATAAACCACAAAAAGGAAAAATTACGTATCATCCTCCTTTTTCAAGAAATAATATTGGTGTTCTTTTTCAAAGTGGCGGGCTTATTTCATCCCTCACAGTTCTTGAAAATATTATGTTGCCTCTTGTGAAAACGGCACACGTCAATGAAACTGTGGCAAGAGAACTCGCGCTTTTAAAACTCAAAACTGTGGGCTTGGATGAGAGTGACGGCGAAAAATATCCCTCATTGATCTCTGGCGGGATGGTGAAACGTGTTGGTATTGCACGCGCGTTGATTTTGGATCCACCGCTTCTTTTTTTAGATGAGCCCACAGCAGGGCTTGATCCTATTTCAGCAAGTGATTTTGACACATTAATTTTAAAATTAAAGAAAAATTTTAATTTAACTGTTATTATGGTGACACATGATCTTGATACATTGGCGAAAGTGTGTGATCGCATCGCTGTAATTGTGGATCAAAAACTTATTGTGATGGACAAAAAGCATATGAATACACAGCATCACCCCTGGCTTGATGCCTATTTTTATGGGGATAGAGGGCGTAGACTCTTTGGACAGACAGTGAAAAAGGATGTCTGATGGAAACAAACGCAAATTATAAAATCGTTGGTGCTTTTGTTTTAGGCTTTATTCTTTTTATTATAGCCTTTCTGATCTGGATTTCTGGCGTTAATCTTTTTCATAAAGCAAAATCATTGGATATTGTTTTTTCAAAAGTTTCAGGGCTCAATGAGGGAAGCCCTGTGCGCTTTCAAGGTCTTCATATCGGAAGTGTCAGGACAATTAAAGTGAATCCGCTTCATCCTAAACAACTGCTTGTGAACGTGAGTATTGATGAGGATATTCCTTTGAAAACGGATGTGGTGGCCTCTGTGGATATTCAAGGAATTACGGGAACATCGTTTATTCAGCTGACTGGCGGAAGTGATAAAGCACCTAACATTCGCTTTAGTCAGAAAAATATTCCACAAATTGTAGGGAGAGATTCTTCAATCGATAAAGTGATTGATAACGCGCCTGAGCTTTTAAATGAAGTGTCAGCGTTGACAACGGATATTAAAAATGTTGTGAGCGAGGAAAATCGTGAGGCTTTTAAAGAAATTTTATTTAACGTAAAAGAATTGACAGATGCCCTTAAATCAAAAGATGGTAAGGGGGGCCACACAATTGGCGAAGATATTGTCAAAGCCTTTGAGAAACTCAACAATACTCTTGACGAAATTCATGGAGCGGCGAAGGAAATTCGCCTGGTTTTTGCAGAAAATCGTGAGGGGCTCAAAGCTTTTACAGGAGCGGGACTCACAACACTCACGAAGTTTTTAGGCGAGGCACAAGTAACCTTTGCTGCTTTTAAACGTGTTATTGAAGCCATTGAGCGTAGTCCAACACGTTTTTTACATAATGATCCTGATCGTGGAGTACGTTTAAAATGACCCTCATGTTAAAAAAATTTACAAAATCTTGGTTCTTTATCGTGGGTATGTTTTTACTCAGTAGCTGCTCTCTTCTGCCAGAGCCCAATGATATACCGGATCGCTTTTTGCTGGAGTCGATCCCACCTTCTTCTGCATCTAAACGCGCAAAAAAATCGGCGATTATTATTGATACGCCTTCTGTGTACACACCTCTGGATAATACGCGCATTGCGCTTTTGCCCACAGCCAATACGATTGATTATATTGCGGACATTGAGTGGGGGGATCGATTGAGTGTGTTGGTGCATGAAAGTTTGATCCAAAGTTTTCAAAATGCAGCACTTTTTGAGTCTGTAGGGCGCCTTAATACAGGCCTTCAAGCGAAATATTTAGTGACGGTAGATGTGAGAGAGTTTTTTAGGCGCTGTTGCGATCACAAGGCTGTGGCGACGTATTTTGTACAAGTGTTCTCGTTGAGTGACCGAAAATCCTTAAATTCAAAACTTTTCTCTCAGGCTGTTTCGATTCCAGATGATAAAGCTGTTACGGTTCCGCTTTCCTTGAATCAAGCGCACAAAAAGGTTGTGGCAGATATTCTTTCGTGGCTTGAGAAGGTGATTGATTAATCTCTATTTCTTTTCTCGGCCTCCATGACTTCAAACCACATGGCGTTGAGAATGGAAAAAAAACAAGCAAGACCCAGGCCAAGAATCCAACTAAAATACCACATGAACACACTCCTTTTTGAGGCTTAGTTTGAAAAATAATGTTGATTAATAATAATGATCACTTTGAGATTCAATCGTTTTGGCTAAAATCTTGCCACGCAGAATGCGATGCACCCAAGCCGTATACGCTAAAATAATAGGAATAAAAATAATCGCAGCAATCGTCATCACAAAAAGGGTCAAATGACTGCTCGAGGCGTCAAAAATCGTCAAACCATGGTCAGGATGGGAAGACGAGGGGAGAATAAAGGGAAACATAGAGAGGCCTGGAATAGCTACAATTCCAGCAATACTCAGGGCATTTAAGGCAAAACTGAGGCCTCTTTGGCGCAGCAAAAGGCACAACTGCGAAAAAACAATACCTCCAAAAGCGAGTGCTGGCGCAATAAGCATCCATCGATAGGTTTCAAAGTTAGAAAAATAGCCACCTGTAACCTGAATCACTTTCTTGGAAAGAGGATTTGAGGGCTGTAGCAGATTCATCTCGCTTTGGAGACGATCAAAGGGAAGCGCTTGCGTCATGTGATAGGCAGTATAGAGGGCCGTGATCAGGAGAATTGTTAAAATCCACGTTGCCATCATCGAACGCCTTGCAAGAGCGTCTTCTGTTTTGATCAGCAAGTAAAGAGCGCCATGGCGCATACACATGAGCAGAGAAATGATACCGCAGACAAGGCCAAAGGGATTGAGAAGATCAAAAAACGTTCCCGTATACGTAACACGCAGTGTCTCATCAAAATAAAACGGAACCCCCTGCATCACATTACCCACAGCAACGCCAAAGAGGAGGGCAGGGACAAAACCACCGATAAAAAGACAAATATCCCAGGTTTGACGCCATCGGGGGTCAGCGACTTTGCTTCTAAATTTAAAGCCAACGGGGCGCAAAATAAGCGCGGCCAGGATCACAAACATGGCGAGGTAAAAACCTGAAAAACTCACCGCATAAATGGCGGGCCAAGCGGCAAAGATAGCCCCTCCACCAAGGATGAGCCAGACCTGATTGCCTTCCCAAAAAGGGCCTACTGTATTAATCACAATACGGCGCTCGACGTCATTTTTAGCAAAGTCGCTGAC
>JAKBAR010000054.1 GCA_021808925.1 Pseudomonadota bacterium
TCTTTATCAGGAAAATAAAAAGCTTTTCACGAGATGGAAAATCATATAAACAGTAAAAGTTATTTGAATAAAAAAAGGTTAATTAAAAATGTTTTATAAATTTGCTCTTTCTTTCACTTTTTCTGCATTTGTTTCGAGTATGGCGTGTGCGAGTAGTCTTCAGTTTTTTAATCAGGAAGGCACGGGCACGCTTTGTAATTTTACCACTCTAAAAGAAGTTTCTTACTATCCAAATTTTAACGGTTTCAATGACTATAAAAGTAATTTTTTTTCATCAGAGTGCAAAAAGACTGAGCTGACAGAAAAAAGACAAACTCAGCTCAATGAAGTGATTCGCAACACATTTTTTAATAAAAAAAATAAATTTATTTATGGAAATAAGAAAGCTCGTCTAGAAAAACTTGAGAATCAGCTTCAAAGTGGTCTTCTCAAACAGGGCGAACTCCTTACAACGTATATGGAGGGGAAGAAAAAAGGCAAAATTTGCGCGATGACATATTCTTTGGATGTTGAAGGCAACCTTGTTGTGACAAAAGAGGTACGACATCTTATCAAAAACCGCAAAGATTTTAAGATAATTGATAAAGATGAGGATGGAAAATATACAATAAGAGAGGTGAATGTGTATGAACAACAAAATATTAATAATTCTGACTGGAGCCTTTGGAATACGCGTTTAGGCTCAGCAACGCTTGTTAAGCGTGAATTCAGCGGTGTTCTTTCACAAACGACTTTTGATGATGGTAAAGTATGCAAAACATTTTTGAGTCCCTGCTCTCCTTATTGGCCTAAAGATTTTTGGAATAAAAATGAGGATGAGATTGATGGTAAGCGCATGACAGTCGAGAAAAAAGAAATACAAAAAGAAATAAAACAGACTCTACATACAACGGAACAGGAAACAATCACTTGGTTTGGTTATTTAAAAAAGATGTGGAATAGTCTCTCAAGCTAAAAATAATCACCTTGTGCTTCGTTTAAGAGCTGCTAAGATTGAGTATGTAGATTTTATAAGAAATATACTTTATGAACTTCGATGCCGCTCTTAAACTTCTTTTCACAGATGCCCGCACGCACAATGGGTGGTTGGATAAACCCGTTGATGATGATCTTCTCATAAAAATTTATGATGCGGCAAAGTTTGGCCCGACAAGTGCGAACTGCAGCCCCTTGCGTCTTTATTTTATAAAATCAAAGGAGGCGAAGGAAAAGTTAAAACCATGTCTTGCTCCAGGTAATGTGGAAAAAACCATGGCAGCGCCTGTAACGGTTATTTTTGCGGATGACTATGCTTTTTATGACCATTTGCCCAAGCTTTTTCCCCATGCAGATGCTAAATCTTGGTTTGTGGGAAACCAACCGCTTATTGACACAACAGCCTTTCGTAATAGTGTTCTCCAGGCTGCCTATTTTATGCTTGCCGCACGCTTGCATGGTCTTGATTGTGGCCCTATGTCGGGTTTTGATAATGCACAGGTTGATGCGGTCTTTTTAAAAGATACGTCGTATAAATCTAATTTTATTTGTAATCTTGGTTATGGTGATGCATCGAAGCTTTTTCCGCGCTCTCCACGCTTTGATTTTAGTGATGTTTGCAAGGTCTTATAGAGTTTTATCTTGACACAAAAATATAAATAAGCTAAAGATCAAGAGGTCTATTGGTCCCCATCGTCTAGAGGCCTAGGACATCACCCTTTCAAGGTGAAGACACGGGTTCGACTCCCGTTGGGGATGCCATAATCTTATGGCCTGTCTTTTCTGTGTCGTTTTTTAGTTCCTTCTTAAAGAAATCAGTGACTGTTTCTATTTTAAATGTGTAAGGTTGCCCATTCATAACCTCTGGATTGTATCCTGTTAAAGTGAGGATACCCTTTGATATGTTTTTTGAGGGGCTTAGTTCAAAAGAGAGCGTCTTAAACGTTAAGTTTTCAAGCATTTTAGCGATATAGTTTTTTTGCATTGCATCAAGATTCTTATCACTCTCAAGCATCTCGGATCCTTTATAGGATATTTTTCCAAAAGGAGATGTTGATAAAAATTTTGCATTTTTAAAGCTGAGACCATGCTCTTTTGAAAATTCTATTTGACCAAAACCATCCATTTTTCCTGAGCCGGAAAGATCCCTAATCCCTATAAATGTTAATGCATTGGAAAGTTCAAAACTTTTAATATCAAAAATAAAGGAAGGTGCTTGTGTATTTTGAAAAGTGTGTAATGTAAGATCCCCTCCAAGGGCTTTTGCTATGCACTGCTTAGCATGAAGATTCTCCTCCCATTTAAACGTGAGTTGTGGCTGATCAAGATGTAAATCGGAAAAGTGTATAGACTTTGCGTGGATGACTTGCGGGACTTCTGCTCTTAAAGGAAAAAGTTTTAGATTAAGTATCGTATTTAATTTTTCAACAGAATAAAGAGGATCGGTGAATGATGTATCGTAAATATTAATTTTTGCAAATCCCTCCTTCTCTTTTTGCGTCAAAAGCGTTTTAAGATATGACAAAAAGTCTAGGGCCCAAGGCTTCTCTTTTTCGGATAAAAGAGAAAAATGAAAAGGAAAGCGTGCGAAAATGGAAAAACTCCCCTCCCCAGACATATTTTTAATAGATTGGATTTTCTGGTCATTAAATAGCTTTAAAAGGGAGTACACAGGAATTTTCGGGGAGTCAATCGATAGATCAAGAGAACTAGATAAATCAACATTTTTGACTGTTTGGAGAGAGAGTGTAGCTTTTTCATGATTAAAGTAGATCGCACCAAACCCACTTATATCAAAAGAAGCATTTGCTTTTTTAACTTCAGTATGTGTTTCAAATTTTACCAAAGAATGATAAGGCGCGTTATTTTTTTCTAAGGCAAAGGAGATATCGTCACCATTAAATGTTATATCGATATCATTATTATCTTTTTCATCAAGAGACAATGAGAGTTCTTTTGCTAAAACATGTGCTGAATCAAGATTTGCTGAGAAATTTTTCAGATGTATATGAAAAGGGGCATTTTCTTTGTCAAACCCTCGATGAATTTTAACATCCGTTGTAAGGTTTTTTGAGATAAAACGCAAAGAACCGTGAGCGCCGAAACAAAGAGGGCTGTGCGTAAATTTCATTTCCAAAGGAATAAAATAGTCTTTTTGATGGTCATCTAAGTTTATAAAACCTTTTATCTTTAGAACATGAAAAGGGATTTTTGGCTCATCAAGCGATTCTTTGTTATGACTAAGATTAAGAAAAGATTTTTCAATATCCTCTGCTTTGCCGATATATTGAAATCCCTTGATATCAATCGCATCAAACGATTGTGTAAAGAGGCTATGCCATGAGACATTCAATTTAATGAGGTCGGCTGCTACCTTTTTTTGTGTATCTTTTGAAGCAAGGCGTATGTTGTATAGGTTTATACTCAAATCAGGGGCTGATAAGCGTATTTTATCAAGATGGATAAGTCGAAAATCATAGTGTGATACTGTGTGACGAATGTGACGCTCGACAATTTTTTCAAATCCAATCCAAAGAATTCCAAAAAAAAGAAATGCACCTGCTAAAAAGCCAAAAAGCATTCGCACTCTTCGCATCGTATTGAGGGGCATTTTCTGCTACTCTCTAAAGAAACTGATAATAAGTGTAGCGAGATTTTTTCTATGGAAACAGCCCCTTTAAAGATGATCAGTTTTTTGTGGGGTGTTCCTTTTATAAGTTTTTTAATGGCTCTTGCCGTTGTTCCGCTTTTCTTTCAAGATTTTTGGCACAAGAATCTTGGAAAAATTGTTGTTGGGTTTAGTTTACTGATTATTGTGCCGATGCTCTTTTTCTTAAGCTCAGAATCTGCTCAAAAGATTCTTTTTCATACACTGGCGCATAATTATCTTCCTTTTACAATTCTTATTGCGACATTGTTTATTTTATCCGGAGGTATTCATATCACAACAAAGGGGAAAATAACGCCGTTTGGCAATGTTTTATTCCTTTTGCTTGGGAGTTTTCTGTCGAGTTTTATGGGGACAACAGGGGCGTCAATACTCCTCATTCGCCCTTTTTTAATGATGAATGGACAGCGTTATCACAAGCACTACCTTGTGATTTTTTTTATTTTTACCATTAGTAATATTGGCGGGTGCTTAAGCCCCATTGGCGATCCGCCTCTTTTTCTTGGGTTTTTGAATGGTATAAGTTTTTTTTGGCCGTTTAAGTGTCTTTTTCAACCGTTTGTCTATGTAATGTTTTTCCTCCTTTGTGTTTTTTATATGATCGATCGCTTCTATTGTCGTGGTAAGGATTTTAGGGATGAGGTAATTGATCTTCCTGAGAAGGTTAAAATTTATGGGAAACGTAATTTTTTAGGGATTATTCTCGTTATTTGTGCGCTGATTTTTTCTAGCCTTGATATCCCCTACATCCATCTTATGACCAATGTCATGCTTATTCTTATTGCCGTGGCTTCTTGGGTTTTGACGCCTAAAATGGTCCATCATATGAATCGCTTTAGTTTTGAACCATTGCGCGAGGTGAGCCTTGTTTTTCTTGCTATTTTTATTACCCTTATTCCCATAGAAGCTATGCTCCACCTTGGAAAAGAGGGGCCTCTTCATATGATTGCAACACTTGCTAATCCTCAAAACTATCCAGATCCTCTGCGGTATTATTTTCTGACAGGAATTCTTTCAAGCTTTCTTGATAATGCGCCTACCTATTTGCTTTTTTTTCATATGCTCGATGGCATTATCGGTGGAGGGCCTGCAGCATTGATGACGACACACGCACTTACACTCACCGCATTGTCTTTAGGGTCCGTTTTTTTTGGCGCATTGACCTATATCGGCAATGCACCCAATCTTATGGTAAAGGCGATGGCAGAGCATTTGCATGTTAAAATGCCTGGCTTTATAGGTTATATGTTATGGTCTTTGGGAATTTTATTTCCCATTCTCGCCCTTTTTGGACTTTACTCTTTTAGATAAAAAGTGAGGGGATGGTGCCGTCGGAGAGGATCGAACTCTCGACCTCACCCTTACCAAGGGTGTGCACTACCACTGTGCTACGACGGCAAAATTGACGAAAACACTATGACATAGCTATAGTGTGCAAAGCAATCATAAACACGAGGGAAAAACCCTTTAATGACTTCTAAAAATAATCGTTATAAAAATCTGAGTACAGCGTTGCGTACGAACCTTGCGAAGCGAAAAACGCAACAAAGGGGGCGTGCTGTTTTAGAATCTGAGCAACCTAACATGTCATTGGAAAAGACAAAAATGAGTGCGCTTGAGTATCTTATTCTTCTGGAAAAGGATGCACGTGATTTTGGTTTTCAGTGGCCGAACTATGATATGATTTTTGAGCAAATTATAGGTGAGTGCGAGGAGGTTAAAGAAGATCTTAAGGCGCAAGCGTCTCCCTCAAAGCTTCAAGAAGAAATTGGGGATGTGATTCATGCAGCCCTTGGTCTTTGCATTTTTGCAGGGTTTGATGTGGAGGAAACGCTTGCTAAAACAGGTGAGAAATTTTCAAAACGCATGATGGCTTTAAAAGAAAAAGCCAAAGAAAAGGGCTTTGTAACATTGCATGGAAAAACAATGGAAGAGATGCTCCTCCTGTGGGAGGAGATTAAGAAAAAATAAAACTCTAAAAAAAGTTTTCTATTCTTGATTAAAAATTTGATCCTTTTTTGTTTCAAAGGGGCGCGCATCATAAAAAAGCTCAATACGGGAAATAAGCCCCTCATGAAAAGTCAGAAAGGATGCACCTTTGAAAAGACCAATAGGTGCCGGACAATCAAAATCTAAAACGAGCATCACTTTGTTTTCAGAATCGGTGGAATGAAATTTTTCACGAACCGTAAGACCTTTAAAAAAAATGGCAAAGTTTTTAGCGGCTTCAACAACATTTTCCTTTCCATCCATAGTCGAGAGCGGCCCTACAAAATGAATATTAGGGTGGACATAAGAAGCCATCTCGTCAAAATTTTTATTGCACATCGCAACATAATACGATTCTGCTTTTTTTAAGGCGTCCATTCTAGGTGATCTCCGCTTCTATAAATCAGCACATTGTAGAACAATGAAACCTTAAGTCAAGAGTCTTCTTTTTTCCTTTAACTCATATATTGTCCGCCATTGATATTGAGCGTTGCGCCATTGATAAAGCCTGAGGACTCATCGGCTAAGAAAAGCACAGCTTGACCAATCTCGTTTGCTGTCCCGAGGCGTTTTGAGGGAATACCTGCGACGATTTGATCAAGAACAGATCCTGGAATAGCTTGAATCATATCTGTATCGATATAACCTGGAGCAATGGCATTAATCGTCACCCCTTTATTCGCTGATTCAAGGGCCAGAGCTTTTGTAAAACCAATAACGCCAGCTTTGGCGGCTGAATAGTTTGTTTGCCCTATTTGCCCTTTGAGACCATTAATCGACGCTATATTAATAATACGTCCAAAACCCTGGTTGCGCATTGTTTCAATCACAGCGCGGCACATATTAAAGCACGATGTCAGGTTCGTTTGAATTACATCGCCCCACATTTCAGGCGTCATTTTATGAAGAAAACCATCCCGCGTAATGCCTGCGTTATTGACGAGGATATCGATCTGGCCATATTTTTCATGAATATGTGCAATGCCAGAGGCACAGGCTTGAAAATCAGAAACGTCCCATTGATAGGAGGGAATATGCGTTGATTCGGAAAATTCCTTTGCTTTTTTAGCGTTGCCCCCGTAAGTGACAACGACATTATATCCTTTTTCTTTGAGAGAACGTGCAATCCCCGCACCAATTCCTCGTGTTCCCCCTGTAACAAGCGCAAGTCGTGCCATAAGTTAGCCTTTTTTTAAAAATGTCTATAATAAAATTTAAAACACTATTTCTTAAAAAATAGTTAAAAATTTTTGAAATGGAGCTCAAAAAATTAGGTGTGATTTTTAATAAATAATAGAGGAGAGAAAAGGCAAAAATGGGTAGTGAAGGGCTGTTTGAAAAAGGCCCTTTGACGCGGTTTTCTAGTGGTGTCAAAATGCTTTATGGGGGGATGCAGATGGGGATTTTATGGTGTTAAAAAGGCTATTTTTAGGGATTTTTTCTCGTTTTACGGAGATTTTTTCGTGTTTTTAGGGCATTTTTCCCATTTTTAGTGGTTTTTTTCGAGGACTTTGTCTGAGGGGCGCGTTAAAAAAGGCATTGTCGGATCGAAAAAAGCCTGCTTGAGGCGATATTTCGCCTTTATAGAACTTTTTTCATGATAATTACCTCGTATTTGCGCAATTTTTGCGTGGATTTGTCATTTTTCTCCCATTTTTAGTGGTTTTTGACGGCATTGTGTGAAAAAATGCCTCGATTTGAGCGGGTCGCTTGGTGAATTTTTTTGGGGCGTGTTAAGACAATGTTAACCTTTGGGGTGGTAAAGTGGAGTCTGGTGGTCAGAAACATGCCGTGAAGCGGCGTGCGTGGCGGACGCCGGGCCTTGCATGCGGAAGCGCGTTTCTGCAGGATAGGCCTCATG
>JAKBAR010000055.1 GCA_021808925.1 Pseudomonadota bacterium
CGCTCATAAACCCAAAAAATGGCGTTATATCCAGGAAAATTAGCGCTAAAATCCTAAAAATTCACCTATTATCGTGCATAATGCGTTAAAAAAGACCTTTTTTGCATGAAAAACACACAAAATAGCGAAAAAAATAGGATTTTCGAAGGAAAATCTAGGGGCGCACTGATAAGAAAAATTTTTAAACAAAATCTTCGCAAAAACGCAACTTACCCCCTCTTTTTCATCGATTTTTGTGAAAAATTCAAAAAATAAACATAAAAATCCTGAAAAACCACAAAATATCGGTCAAAAAAGCACTCTTTTCATCGAAAATTCACCTCAAAATCTCTTTTTTCACTGAAAACCGCCTTTTTTTAGCAAAAAATACGATGGATCTTATCGAAATTTTCAAAATACTGGGTCAAAAAAGCCTTTTTTACAAAATATTTCATGAAAAACCCTAGTTTCATACAACTGTTAAGAAGGGAAAATTTTTCTAAAAAACGCGTGCAATCTCCGTACCACCCCCCCTTAAGGAGACCAGAACCCTTGAATTCAGGCCTCTTCAGCACAATTATTTTTGTGAAAATTCGCCTCAAAATCCTAAAAATTCACCTATTATCGTGCATAATGCGTTAAAAATTACACTATTTTTCATGAAAAAATCTCGAAATTTCCGAAAATGTGTCGTGAAAATCCATTTCTGAGAGAAAAAAGGGGCTGTTTGCAAAGAAAAAAGCGACTATCCCCACTCAAATCAGAGAGTGAAGGCCTCAAATCATGCTTTTAATCGACAATAATGCGTCAAATCAGGATATTTCACTGAGAAATCCTGTGAAATGCAACTAAAGTCATAAACCCCCTGCATCACTCAAAAATAAAGTCCATTTTTTTATGAAATCCCCTCAAAATTCCCAAAAAAGCCATTTTTTTCATGAAAAACCACAAATTTTACCAAAAAAGTACCCTTTTTATCGAATATTCAATGAAAATTCACATCAAAATTCGCCTAATCATTCAAAAAATCGGCCAAGAAAGCGAAAATTCCCGCGAAATATTTGCTTAAAATCGAATAATTAACATGTGAACACAAAAATTACGCTGAAAAAATAAAACTTCATCCCTAGAAAATGAAATGAAAAAATCATAAATCTCTTGTGCCCATGGCTATTGTTCTAATTTTTAAGGGCGATTTTTGCCTTCAACATCTGAAATTAACTAAAAATTTTCTTTATATTTTAATGAAAATTATCTAAAAATCACTCGCAAAAATCAGAAAAAATCACATTATATTATGCAACTCAATCCTCAAAAACCTTTTAGTCAACAGATTAAAACCTCTTCAAAAACCTTCTTTTTTATCTTAAAATCCCAGTCAGATAGCGCTAAAAAATAATCACTATGTTTCAGGGCAAAAAAATTATCGACTTGACGCACACTTTGCATGCCGATATGCCCACATGGGGCGGGGGATGTGGCTTTAGCTCGACCATTAAAATGGATTATCCCGACGGTTTGAGGGCCCAGTCGCTGCGCCTTCATGCGGGGATTGGGACGCATATGGATGCGCCGGCCCACTTTAAAAAGGGGGGAACGGATGTGTCAGAAATTCCCCTCGAGGAACTTATGCTGCCCCTTGTGACGATCGATCTGTCCAAAAAAGCCCACGCAGACTATGTCATTACGGTGGAGGATCTGAAGGAATTTGACAAAAACCATCCAATTCCAAAAGGATCCTTTGTCGCGTGCGCTACGGGGTGGTCGCGCTTTATTCATGACCCTAAGGCTTACCGCCATGTCGGTGTCGATGGCGCCATGCATTTTCCCACATATAGTGCAGAGGCGGCAGCGTATCTTTTGGACAAAGGTGTGATGGGCATTGGCATTGACACATTATCGCCCGATCTCGACGACGCGTTTCCCGTGCATCATTGCATCCTTGGGGCGGGGCACTATATTCTCGAGAATATGGCGAATCTTGAGCGCCTGCCGCCGCTTTCTTTTATGATTAATTTGCCGCTTAAAATGGCGGGGCTGACAGAATCCCCCGTGCGCGCCATCGCGATTGTTTAAACACTTTTTTTGGAGTTTTTTCTAAGCTTAGTCATCTTTGTCTAAAAATAGATAAAATTATCTAATTCTGAAAAATGCGCCATTAGGCAACATTTTAATCAAAAAAATCGGGGGAGAAATCTGATCAAACGCAGCCCTGAAAAAAAGCCTAAAAGACTGACAATGACACTTGCGCTGACATAAAGCAGTGCGTGTCCGTGTAAGTTTTTTTCGAACAAAAGGCCAAACTCAAGGGCGAAGGCAGAAAAAGTTGTAAATCCTCCAAGAAACCCTGTGGTGAGAAAAGCGTTAATAAAAAGAGGGACGGACAGATAGATGGCGAACAGTTCTGTAATCATACCCATTATAAAACAGCCAGTGATATTAACCATAAGAATAGACAGAGGGAATGCGCCAATGGCGCCCGGGAAAAAAGTTGTCATATAGGCGCGCGTCATAGCCCCAAGGGCTCCTCCCAACCCAATCATGAGATAAAAAAGCATAGGCGACTTGAGGGTAAAAAAGACTCTTAAGAATAGTTTAATGAGGGTTGGAGGAAAGATCCACCCTTAAGGGTACAAAAAACGGTCGCTGAAACATCAAAGGGAACAGGGGATTTTGTTTGCAGTGTTTGGCCATCTTTTGTGTGGAGGATGAGTGCATAGAGATTATCATGGGAAAAAAAACACTCTTTCACTGTGCACTCAAGGCCTTGTGGATTATTGTCTAAAAAAACGTGTTCAGGGCGAATAAAAAGAGACATACGCGTGCCAGGCTCAAAGGTGTGTGGGCCTTTGGGAAGTGAAAAAGACGTGTCATTAAGTGTGAATATTACGTGGGTATCGCTGATTGCGGCAACAGTGGCTGTGAGTGTATGGCCTTGCCCTAAAAGCCGTGCAACGTTTTCCGTTCGGGGTTCTTTATACATTTTTTCAGGGGTGTCACACTGCTGTAGAAAACCTTTATCAAGGATGGCAATACGCTGACCAAGACGCATGGCCTCAAAGGGATCGTGGGTAATATAAAGGGAGGTCAGGCCGCGTGTATGGTGAAGTTTTTTAATAACGCCCTGAAGCTCATAGCGCAAAAGGGCATCGAGACTTGCCAAAGGTTCATCAAAAACAATCAGGCGTGGTTCTTGGATTAGCGTCCGTGCGAGCGCAATACGTTGTGCTTCACCACCGCTCAGTTGATGGGGCATTGTATCCTTAAAATTCTCCATACTCACATCAGAAAGGGCTTTGAGCACTTTTTTTTGAATGAGAGATTCTGTGTGCTTTTGAACTCTTAGGGGGAAAGCCACATTCTCAAAAACACTCATATGGGGCCAAAGGGCATGATCTTGGAAAACAATGCCAATATCACGTTTTTCTGGGGGAAGGTGGATTTTGGGGGAGGATATAACTTTTCCAGAAAGAATAATTTCCCCGCGGTCAACGCGTTCAAATCCTGCAATAAGCCTTAACAGCGTTGTTTTTCCTGAACCAGATTGTCCTAAAATACAGAGAAATTCTCCCTGACTCACCTCAAGGTCGAGGGAGTGAAGAATCGTGCGGTTACTAAAAGTCTTAGTAAGGTGTTTGAGCTGAAGCAGTGTCATCGGATGTTAAATTATACGTACGGGCTATGGATCTTTTGGTTAATTGATGCGCTAAAACTCTAAAAATCACAAGCAAAGACGTAATAAGAATGCAAAGTGCGGCGGTTGCTTTTGTATCACCATGCTCCATCAGGGATAAAAGAACGACGCCCAGTGTTTGTGTCTCTGACGAGGGGAGGAGGGAGGATACTGTGACTTCGTGAAGAATGAGGATAAAGACAAGGAAACTTCCGTTAAAAAGGCTTGGAGAGACAAGGGGGAGAAAAATACGTCGTACAATGGAAGAGGTCGTAGCGCCACAGCTTTTGGCAGATTCAATGAGTTTATACGAAAATTTATCACTTGCCGCATGGACAATGTTAAGGTGAAAGGCAAAAAAGCGGATCATATACGCGATAAAAATAATAAAAAGCGTATTATAAATCATGTTGAGTTGTAAAAAACGCATCCAGTCAAAGGGTTTGAGGACAAGTAAAATCAGACTGATGGCTAAAATACTTCCAGGCATAAGGTAGAGGGATTGAAAAAAAATACGCGCCTTCGCGAAAAAGGCTCGCTTTGTGATAAGAGCACCATATTCGAAAAGCCCACTTTGGAAAAAAAGCACAAAGGCTGTGCCGAGTGCGAGGATAAAGCTGTTGAAAAAGGCATGGTGGATATTTCTATTACCGATAATGTAGTGATAGTTTTCCAGTGAAAAATGGCTCATCGAAAAGCTCATCACGCCTTTTGTTGTAAAGGATGTGAGGAGGAGTTTGATCATCGGCAGAATAATGCTGAGGCAGATAAGGCAGAGAAGGCCATAGATAAAAACGCGGGTGTGCTTAGAGTCAAAGGTATTTTTTGTGAGCTTTTGGCTTGTTACACGCCACTGCCATGCGGGGCCTGTGAGTGTTTTGAGAACATAAGTTCCGGCCAAGCCAATGACTAAAAGAATCATGCAAATAAGCACAATATCATCGATTTTATTTACGCCAAACCCTGTGAGTTTTGAATAAATAAGCGTTGTGAGTGTCGTAAACTGTCCAGGAATCCCAAGCAGCGCAAAGAAGGTAAAGTGACCGAGTGCTGAAAACCAAATCAGCATGGCAGATTTCACGACGGCACCGCGCACAAGGGGG
Source organism: Pseudomonadota bacterium (assembly GCA_021808925.1). Taxonomy (GTDB): domain Bacteria; phylum Pseudomonadota; class Alphaproteobacteria; order Paracaedibacterales; family JAKBAR01; genus JAKBAR01. The sequence continues at coordinate 4,756 of JAKBAR010000055.1, forward strand.
AGGATGATTTGTGTTAAAAGAACTCTGGGCGATGCACCAAAACTTTTTCCTGCCTCGATAAGGTGAAAGGGAATGCGTTTGAGCTGATCTAAAATCATAAAAAAGCAAATAGGAAAAAGATGAATCGATAAAAGGATAATGCTGGCGGTTTGGGTGTACATGGGATTGGGAATATTCAACCAATGATTGAGATGAATGCCGATATCAATCCATGCAATTGCTAAAAAGGTTGGCGGCAAAAAAAGAATTAGAAAGATGATAAACGACCAAATGTGAAGGCGGTGTGTGTCTGTGAGCCCGACGAAAAGTGCAAGAACAAGGCCGACACTTCCCGCAATCAATGTCGTAATAGAGGCGATACAGATGCTGTTAAAAGCTGCGCGCAAAAAGCGGGGGTCTTTGAAAAGATCAATAAGGGTGTTCCCTGAAAAAATCAGAATTTTTGAAAAACTCAGAAGCTTTATCAATGGCAATGCGCATACAATGACGAGTAGGCTTGCAAAAAGAATAAACGGATTGATAAAAATGTATCGTTTAATGAATGGCTTTAGAAAACTCAAGGCGATCCTGCTCTATGCGATTTAAAATAATATTAGCATCCACGGGAATTTCCTTTGGCATCCCAAGCTTCTCAAAGCTTTTTGGGGGCGCAACATCCGTGCGAATGGGGCGATAACCAAGGTTAACGAGTGTCTGCTGTCCTTCCTTAGATAAGATAAATTCTATAAAAAGCAATGCATTTTTTTTATGAGAAGATGTTTTAAGTAACGCAATGGGCGCTCGAATCAAAGGGGATCCTTCCTCAAAATAGAAAAAATCCAAAGCAGCGCCATCCTCAATGGCTTTGAGCGCCATGAAATCGAGAATAATACCGCACATGCGCCCTTTTTTAGCAACCGTATCGAGAACAGCGCCATTACCCTTTACTAAAAGGGGATTATTGTTCAAAAAAGCCCTCCAAAAATTCCAACCAAAATCTTTGTGCTCTGCAAAAATACTTAAATTAACAGCAGAGGTTCCGGAGTAAACGGGATTAGGAATAACAACTTTTTCAAACATTTCAGGGGATGTGAGATCATGAAGACTTCGTGAGGAGGGGGTATATTCTTTGTGGTAAATAAGGCCTGTGCCCGCAAGAATGGTTCCAAAAAACATTTTATCGGGATCAAAAGAATCCTTGGGCAAATGTGTTGTATCTATGGAAAGCGGTTCGAGTTTTCCTTGATCCTTTAGGCTTGTCATCACAATATCATCGGAAACGAGTAGAATGTCTGCTTTGGGGTTGTCGGCCATATATTCCGCGTCAAGTTTTGTGATAAGTTCCGTTGTGCCTGTGCGGAAAAAACTTATTTTAACGTCGGGGTGTTGCGTCTGAAATGCGGTTATAAGTTCTTGAAAATCACGCTCTGGCAGTGATGTATAGATGGTTATTTTATGGGGATCATCACCGCACCCGCTGAGCATTGTGAGGGCTAATATGCAAAGACCTATGTATTTATGAATAAGTTTAGAAAAGAAAAAACGCATTTTAGAACATCCATACCCACGAGTCCATTTCACAGCATCATACGCTTTGCAGGGATTGGGTACAACAAAAACTCTCTTTATCGGCGTTATGCTTAGGATGTAAAAGGGGCGGCTAGTTCCTTCATAATGTCTTCATACAGATGCGATGTGAGCGGGAGATCTGTGCCAAGATAATCCAGTGTCTTCACAGGAATAGTCTTAAATTTATCAAGAATCGCTGTGTTGAACTGTTTTTCTCGGATGATAAAGGCAATATGTGCGTTTGTCGCTTTTTGAAGCAAACTATGGATATGTTGAAGATTCAACCCTGCATGGGCATCGGTTGTCATCACACCGGCGCACCGTGTGCCAAAAGCATGATCAAAATACTGCATAAAATCATGAAAGCAGAGGTAGGGGCGCGGTTTGATTGTGGATATAAGTTTTGCATTGAGGATATCGAGATCGTTTAAGGCTTTTGCTGCATTTTCTTCAAAAACATCTTTGTCCGAGGGGAATTTTTTGATTAAAGCGTCTTTCATGGCCAGAACAAGGGCTTTTGCATTATTTATATCCAACCAATAGTGACCATCTATGGCGAGGGTCTCATGATCATGATGGTGCTCACCCTCACCGTGATGTGAGCAGCAGCTCTCAGGCTGCCTTTCAAAAGTGCGATGCGGAAGAAGGATAAGATCTTTTGATTTTGAGAGATCGATGGCGGTAGGGAGGGCGGTTGCTTGTTTGGCTAAGGCCGTTTCATATATGGCCCCTGCCCAAAAAAAGAGGGCGGCTTTGTGGAGTTTTTCTGCAGCGGCGAGAGTCAGCCCGGAGGTATGGGGGGACACTGTCCCATCGTAGAGAAGATCAAGGGTATGCGGGGTGTTTTCAAGGAGTTTTGCGGCAAGACCATAAAAAGGTTTAATGGATACTGCCACGATGCCTGCTTTTGCAGTGTTAAGGGAGAGGATGAAAAGGATCAAAAGATATAAATGTTTCACGAGGCTTAAAAAGTATTGAAAATGGTATGCTGAGGATGAGTTTAGCAGGGTTGGGATGGGCTGTGAAAAAGAAAAAGGTATGATTGTGAAAAAAAGGTATTGACAGTTTTTGTTTGGGTTGGTAGAAAGGGGACACAACAAACGAGCTTGATCGGTTGAAAAGTGAAGAGGAGAAAAGGAAGGTATGGA
>JAKBAR010000012.1 GCA_021808925.1 Pseudomonadota bacterium
AGCGTCGAGGTAGTCTTGTTCAATAATATTTTTATAGCTCTCCTGCCACCCTTTGACATGCACAAAAGCGATGCCCTCCGCGTCCTCGAGCGTTGCGGGGCGTATAGTAATGTCACTTATTTTCATGGTCTTTAAAAGCAACATAGCGTTTTGCAAGGGCGAGTGTTGTGGAGGATACAGGGTTAGGCAAGAGACCAAATGCACGGGTTTCAAAGGAAAAACCGCATTTCTCAGCGACACGTGAGCTGGCTTCATTCTCATCCAAGCAGGTGATCACAATGCGTTTAAGGCCGATTGTCTCAAAGCCATAGTTTTTGAGGGCTAAGACGGCTTCTTGCGTATAGCCTTGGTTTTGCGCAGAGCTTTTGCACCAATACCCTATTTCAGCGGAGGGGATGTTCCACAAAAAATAATTAAATCCACAGGTGCCAAGAAATTCACCTTCTTTGAACATGCCAAGCACAAGGGATTTGCGTAAAATAACATCTGCGTAGCTTCCCCGTGCAAATTGCTCTGAGTCTTGCCATTTTTTCACATATTTTGGCCAGGGAAGCCAACGTTCAAGGGTGTCTCTTGAGGCGTCGGTCGCGTCAAAAATAACTTTTCCATCACCCTCTTGAAGGGGACGTAAGACTAATCTTTTTGTCACAAGAGGCATGGGCAAATCAATCAGAAGGGGGTGTTCAATGCTCATTTTTGTAGCGTCTCTCGTGCGCCCTTTTATAGGATCTATACCCTTTTATTGTGTGTGAAGGAAGACTCTTTTTCGCTTTTAGTTTTTCATTAAAATTGATACATCATTAATTCTGGACCATGTTTTTTAAGCCATAAACGACTTTCTTTTGCCCTTGGAAAAAAACTCGAAACAAGCTTCCAAAAAGCAGGTTGATGATGGGGGTGGATACAGTGACTCACCTCATGCGCACACACGTAATCAAAAATCTCAGGGGGTGCTAAAATAAGTCGCCAGTTGTAACACAAATCTTTTCCGCGCATGCAGCGCCCCCACATGGTTTTCATATCTTTAACAGCAATATGCGTGAGCTCAACACCAAGCTTATGGGCATAGAGATGACTTTTTTCCATTGCATAATCAAGGGCTGCTGCCACTAAATAGTTTTTAAGCGCAGGACCAAGATCTTTTTCAGCGCGCCCTTTAATAATGAAAATACCATCGTCGTGGATGATTTGAGGCGTCGAGTAAAGTTTTTCTTGGGTAAAATTCAAAAGATGAGGTGTTCCTTTGTAGGGAAAAGAGCTTCCCGTTGAAAGTGTTCGCGGCGGATTAATTTTAAGGTTCGCATACCACTGATGATAGGATGCTTCGTAGGTATTGATTTTTTTCAGATAAAAAGAGGAGGGAAGGACAATAACAGGTTTACCCGTTTTTTGATCACAACGAAAAACAATGCGCTTTGAGCGCGGATTAATTTTAAGCGATGGCTTTCCCTCAAAATTTTCTAAGGAATGCTGGTGATGTATTGCGACTGTTGTTTTTTTAAGAAAGTGAAACATTATTTTTTGGACTGTGTAACCCATTGGAGAAAGTCAAACGCTGCTTTTTTGCGGGCTGAAAACGTGCGACGCTGGGGATCGCCCATATCGGCGAGGCTAAGTTTTTGAGGATTATTCTCAAGAGGAACAAAAAGAGGTGTATAGCCAAATCCAGGCGTATGCTTTTTCGAAAAATCAAAAAACCCCGGCACAGTGCCTTGAAAAACTTTCTCACCATGCGCGTCCTTATAAACGAGCGTGCATACAAAATCCGTTGCAGGATCTTGATCGCCCAGTTGTTGCTCCAGTGTATTAAACGCATGGAGATAATCAGTTTCACCTTTGTTATTGATTGCAAAGCGCGCTGCGTAAATGCCTGGCATACCGTTAAGATTTTTCATACAAAACCCTGAATCATCTGCAAGAGAAGGCAGCCCCGTTACATCATAGCTAAAGCGTGCCTTTAACAGAGCATTTGCTTCGAAGGTCTCTCCCGTTTCCAAGGGTTCGTGCAACGTAAAATCAGCAATTGGGACACACTCAAAAGTGTGGTGTACATAGTGAATTAAATCATCGCGTTTATGAGGGTTATGGGTGGCAATAACAATTTTAGGCAAAGGCATGGGCACGGTAAAAAATGCATTTTTATTCGCCACTCTACTACAAAACAACTCAAAGGAGGAGGACGGAATGATCCACTTTTTTTTATAAGTTTTTTTTAAAATTTTCTAAAGCCTAATGGCTCTTGTTTTGTGAGGGGAAGTGTTCGCTTTAGAGGAATTTAAAACGTAAGCACCCCCCATCATTTCATCTTTTTATTCTTTTGTTTTTTCTTTTAATAAGTCATTCAAAAAATTCTTTATTGTCTTTGCGCGAGTGATTCGATCATCACCATTTTCAGCTATGGCATTCATCATTGCCTTGTGTGCAACATCATCAAAATCTTTTTTTGAGAGTAATCCCTGATTAAAATCCTCTGTAGTTTGAGAAAAGAATTCTCCTCTGCCACTATTCACATAATCAAACGCATTGCTAGACATTTTTTCCTGAGGAGACAGCAACTCGTACTCGACAATTTCTATTTCTTTTTGCGTTTTATCAATTTTATCCTTGAGGTATTTTATTTTTTCTTCATAGTTCTTGATGGCGTTGCGATCATTTTCCTGAATCGCTTCAAGATTTTTTAATTTTTCTTGGATAGTCTCTTTACTCGCCTTTTTAAGGTCAATTTCATCCCCATCTTTTTTAATCTTCATCGCCCTCACAGGAGAAATATGAAGGGCTACCCCCCCCATAGATATTAATGACATTAGTGTCACGATCTTTTTCATAAAATATTCCTCTGTTAATGATTAATCACCCGTCTTTATACATAACAGAGAAAAGTAAAGAAAGGGTTAAGGGAGGGGGGTGAATTTTCTTGTCAATGTTTCCTTTTCATGATAGGATGTGTCGTCGAAGTGGATGGGGCCGCAAAGGGTATGCCTCACCGCGTTAATGTTAATTTTTTAAGAAAAGAGATTGAAAATGCCCAAAATGAAAACAAAAAGTGGTGCGAAAAAGCGTTTTCGCATTACGGGTTCTGGCAAGGTCAAAATGGGCCAAGCTGGCAAACGTCATGGAATGATTAAGCGTTCTAATAAATTTATTCGCAATGCGCGTGGCATGACCATCATGCACGAAAGTGATGCGAAAAAAGTTCTTACATATTTCTTGCACGGTTAGGAGGATTAAGCTATGGCACGTGTTAAACGCGGTGTGACGGCTCATGCGCGTCACAAAAAAGTCCTCAAAGCCGCCAAAGGTTTTCGTGGACGCTCAAGTACTTGTTTTCGCCCAGCAATTCAACGCCTAGAAAAGGCGCTGCAATATGCGTATCGCGATCGTCGCGTGAAAAAGCGCGAGTTTCGTGGCCTTTGGATTCAGCGCATTAATGCCGCTGTGCGCGAGATGGATATGACTTATTCTCGCCTCATTAATGGCCTTAACAAGGCGGCGATCTCCATTGATCGCAAAGTAATGGCGGATCTTGCAATGAATCAACCCGAGGCTTTTAAACAGCTCGTTGAACAAGCAAAGGCAGCTCTCGCTTAAAGCGATTGCATTAAGTCTACTAAAAAAACTCAGCCAGGCGTATGGTTGGGTTTTTTTGTTTCAAACTATAAAAATCTCTAAGCTAAAAAAATAAGTATTTTTTATCTTATTTTATGTTAAAATCCGGTCTCGTACAAAAAATAGAAAAAATAACTATGATGCCTTCGCGCTCCTTCCAAATTCAGCCAGAACACCAAACTATTGATCGCATTGCAGCAGCTATTCTCCTTTTTGTGGGAAGCTTAACGGTTCTTGCAGGCGCCATTATTGCACCGTCACTTCCTGCAATTGCGCAACACCTTGCCACCCAAGGACTCACGATTGAAAGTGCTAATTTTTGGGGCAAGATGCTTGTCTCCATCCCTGCTCTTGTGATTTTAGTGTGCTCCCCCCTTATGGGATACGTGATTGATCGTCATGGACGGCGTAATGTTCTTTTATCAGGGCTTTTTCTTTTTGCCCTTTCCGGCGTATGGGGCGGCATTCACCCCCAGTTCTATAGCCTGATTATTAGCCGCATGGGCCTTGGGCTTTCTGTCGCTATGAGTATGACAACCGCTATGACATTGATTTCTGACTATTTTAAAGGTCACGAGCGCGAACGTTTTATGGGCTATTTCAGCAGTGCCATGGCCCTTGGTGGGATTGTTTACTTTATCCTTGGAGGATTCGTTGCCACAGTAAATTGGCGCGCACCTTTTTTTATTTACCTCCTTGCGCTACCAGCTTTTGTGCTTGCGTATTTTCATATTCCTGAGCCTGTTTTAGAAAAATCACAGAACTATTCTTTTGGAGAAAAGACGAATGCCTTTTCTGCCCCCCAAAAAACGCCAACACTTGTGATTGCGATGCTGTATGCTACAGCCCTTTTGAATATGGTGATCTACTTTGCGATTCCAACACAGCTGTCCTTTCTTTTGCGTAATATTGGCTTCAATAGCCCCCTTCATGTGGGCCTTACAACCGCATGTTGCAGCATTGCTGTGACAATTATTTCTGTTAATTACGGAAAAATTAAAGAGAGGTTTTCCCACCCCTTTATTTTTAGTGCAGGCTTTTTGATGACGGGGCTTGGCTATGCGATTATTTATTTCGGTGAAAACTATGCGGCCGTTGCCATTGGCCTTTTTTTCGCAGGACTTGGTTTTGGGTGCGTTATGCCAAATTTAAGCACATGGTTGATGCGAGTCGCTCCTTTAGCCATTCGCGGGCGGGTCATTGGCGGTCTTGGTTCTAGTATTAATATGGGGCAATTTTCCTCCCCTATTCTCGCACATTTTATAATTGCCTTTGGGGCTCAAACGGTTTGCGTTTTTGGTATTTTTTCACTTGTTAGCCTGGGCGTGGGTCTTTTTTACACAGCCTTTACGTTAATAAAAAAAGATTAATCATAGGTGCTTTACTATTTTTCTTGAGCTGTCCCGTTCTCTTCGACTATGCTCAGGGACATTCAAACATTGACAAAGGATTTTTTTAGATGACAGAAGATTTGATTATTCATGACATCGAACTTGGCGAGGGCGATGAAGCCATAGCCGGCAAACGTGTTTCCGTTCACTATGAAGGGCGACTCACAGATGGAACTGTCTTTGACAGCTCTTATAAACGGGGTAAACCTATTGTTTTTACTCTTGGCATTGGCCAAGTGATTGAAGGATGGGATCTTGGCATTGAAGGGCTTAAAGTCGGCGGAAAGCGCACACTTACGATTCCATCCCATATGGGCTACGGCGAATACGGTGCCGGTGATCTTATCCCCGCAAACGCAACGCTTATTTTTGATGTGGAACTGGTCGCAGTCGCTGCATAAACATGAAGGAGGGGTAACAACAGCTACCCCTTTATTAAAGTTAATCATCCTCCTTGTCCTTTTTGAAAAGAGCAACGGATATGGCACGAACTAAAAACAACAAAAGGGAGGCGCATACGATCCCTTTGCTTCGATATTATTCCTCCAGCATTTTTTTGAATTCTTTGTGAAAGTATGATACGATTTCTTTCTGTTTTTCATCATAATTTGGAGAATCACAGGTTATTGAACGGTACCGATCCCTCTCATCAAGCTCTTTAAGATCCTCTCTCGTCAGACGTCCTTCTTTTAGAGCACTTTTTAACTCATTCAAAATTTTTTCTCCGGCATCCTCTTCGATAGACTTGTTCTTCACTCCAAGCTCATGAATCATCAAATACATCGACTAACTTCTCCTCAGGAGACTTGGATTCTTCCTCAAGTACCTCTATTTGCTTTTGCCATTTCTCAATATCTTTTTGAATAAGGATGATATTCTCTTTCCCATTTTTAATTTTATTTTTTAAGAGATGAATTTCTTTCTCCTTAATACTCTGCTCACTCTCAATTTCATCCTCATCTTTTTTAATCTTCATCGCCCTCACAGGAGAAATATGAAGGGCTACCCCCCCCCCTCCATAGAGGTTAACAACCTTGCGCTCTATCTTAGGGAAAAAAGTGTGTAGAAGGAGGACTTTACCCCCCTGCTTCTCTCACGGCCATGTGATAATTATTGAGCCATTTGGCTGTATCACCATTGATAAGCGAGGGAAGTGTTTTCCCAAGAGTCCAAAGCATTGGCTCGAGCCAGTTTTGATCATTCTTAGAAAAATTACTTAAAACATAATGACTCACCAGATCTTTGTGACCGGGATGGCCAATCCCTAAACGAATGCGTGTATAATTGATACCCAAGTGCTGATCAATACTTGCAAGACCATTATGCCCACCATTGCTCCCACCGACTTTGATTTTGACTTTTCCAGGAACAAGATCGAGCTCATCATGCACAACATAAAGATGGTTGAGAGGAATTTTATAAAAACGCATCAGTGCCGCCACAGCCTTTCCGGAAAGATTCATATATGTCATGGGCTTAAAAAGTAAAATATCCTTTCCCTCCACAGTCACAGAAGACAGCTGCCCTTGATATTTTTCTAAAAAACGGGGAGCATCATGAAATCTCGCCACGGCCTCGATGGCTAAAAAACCCACATTATGGCGATTTAAAGTATATTTATCCCCAGGATTACCAAGACCGACGAGTACATACATAAGAGTTATCTGAATTAGAAGATGATCCTGTCATCATAAAGATCTTAGCGAAATGCGAAAAGAAAAAAGACGCAGATCGATGCACCATCCGATTGCTATTCTTTTGAAATACGATAAAATGTGCTGTCAAATTCATGAAAAAAGGTTTTCGTTGTGATCGATCCGCGTTTTTACGGCTCCCCAAAGGCTTATACGGCCAAAGAACTTATTGCTGATCTTATGGCATTCTGCCAAGCACAATCCAAGGAAACTCTGCCTCCTATTCTTATTGAAGGTGATGAAACTCATCTGTTTAAGGGAATTGGCACGCTTAAAGATGCCACAAACGATCAGGTCACGTATTTTCATAAAAGCAGCCTTAAGAATGTTGACTATCGCGACGCTCTAAAAAATACAAAAGCCGGCGGTGTTTTTGTCACTCAAGAAACCGCGCACCTTGTACCCTCTTCTGCACTGCGTTTGATTGTCTTGCGCCCTTACCGGGCCTTTGCCGCTGCTTTAAAACTTTTTTACCCCGAGCCTATTCACAAAGCGACGGTTCACCCCACAGCCGTTATTCACGAGAGTGCCAAAATTGGTAAGGATTGCACAATCGGTGCCTATACCGTCATCGAGGAAGGTGCGGAGATTGGTGATCATACGGTGATTGAGGCGCATACATTTATTGCTCAACATGTCACAATAGGGGCGCATTGTTCTATTCAAAGCCATGTGAGTCTTTCTTATGCGATTCTCCACGATCATGTGCGCATTAAACCGGGAGCGCGCATTGGCCAGCGTGGATTTGGTTTTGAAATGGATGAAAAAGGTCCCATTGATATGCCGCAAATGGGGCGCGTTATCATTGAAAATGGTGTCGAGATCGGTGCGAATACGTGTATTGACCGCGGTTCCCAAGGCGACACAATCATTGGGAAAAATTCTCGCATCGATAATCTTGTTCAAATGGCGCATAATGTCAAGGTTGGCAGCCATTGTATTCTTGTGGCACAAGTCGGCATTGCGGGCAGTACAACCCTTGGCCATGGGGTGGTTGCAGCAGGACAAGCCGGGTTTTCAGGACACCTAAACATTGGAGATGGTGCACGTATCGCCGCCCAAAGTGGTGTCATGCGCGATATTCCGCCTCAAACGGATGTCGCGGGAAGTCCTTCTCTGCCTGCGCGCGATTGGCACAAACAAAATATTACACTCAGGCGCATGATCGAGAAAAAATAATTTTATTAACCTATTCTTCACTTTTTGTGGTATAGACTGTAGATCAGTAGGAGTCTCATGAACAAAGATAGTTCTCTCAACCTCCAAAATTACACCCTCCAAAGAAAGGCAAACACAATGAAGAAAATTTTATACACACTTCTTCTCACGTCCGCCATGGCGCTTATCGTCGATATGGGCACGGCTCGGGCAATGGATGAGAATGATAAAAACATTCAGCCAAACAAAGAAAAAACGACTGTTTTTGCGGTTGCATATACGTCGAATCCGAATAGTCCGATAAAGGACAGCTTTGAGTTTATCATTGATATACCAACCAATGGAAAGCTCTCTGGTCAAAAGAAGGGTTTGTATGATCTTATCATGAAGGGTGGTAATCTTTTTGGTGACTTAAAAGGAACATTATCAGGCGAAATTATAAAAACGGAGGTTCCTGAGAAAAGTCTTTCTAACGAAATAAAAAATGAGGCCAATGCTTTCTGGAAATATTACGGTGAATCTGTGGAGGCAGGTAACCTCTTTAATTTGTTTGCCCCTCAGGTTCAAAAAAAAATCCTACAGAACGTTATTGAACAATCTGAGAATAAAAAAAATATCGAGACTGCGACAAACGAACTCAAAACAATGCTCAACCTCCCTGAGAAAAGCCCCTATTTTTATATCGCCTATAAACTCAATAAGAATGACAAAGAGGCTTGGTTCATCCCTGTTGATGTGAAAAAGCTTGATAATCAAAATACAGGTAAAGTTCTGGGGTATCCCTTAACAGATGAGATGACGAGCGGACTCATTGGTGATTATGATGCGAATGGAAGCAAGAGCATTGATGATTTCTTTAGAGGACAATGGGGTTTTCTAGTGAGAAAGGATTCCAATGTGCCTCAAAATGTTATTAATACTCTCAAAAAAACTCTTCCCGACGATATTTTAGACCTTCTCTATCCTAAGAAAAACATAAAGATCGATAATGTAATCGAGAAGAAAGAAGAAGAAATAAAGATCGAGAAAGAAGAAGAAATAAAAGAAGAGAAGATCAAGAAAGAGAAAGAAGAGAAAAACGAGAAAAAATCCACGCCTATTGATAATATTTTGAATGAGAAAATCAGCAACAGGGATAAAGCCCTCAAGGTGATTGACTATGCCGTAAGCCAGCTCGACAGTGATTTCTGGCCTTATGCGTTTGGTGAGAAAATGAGGGAACTTGGCGTGAATATCATCGGTTGGAATGAACTTCTGGATGGTGCCCTTGATAAGGAACTTGATGACTTTGAATATAAGCCTCTGAGGGCGAAACTTGCGGTGAATAATCTGAAAAATAAGATTATTCAAAACAAGGGTTATAATAAGATTTTAACGTTCCCAGGCTATAACTAACCGTCACAGGCGGACCTCAATCAGGGTGAGATCATCGTTCAATTTGATGTCACCCAGCATGTCCAGGTGGCCACGGAGCGTGGCTACCAAATTTTTTCCCTGGAGCTCGTCGATGAAGGAGGGGAGAAATTCCGGCAGCAAACACACGCCGGGCAGGGATTTGGGCTCCCACAAAAGGTCGCTGTACAGCACGATGGAACTGCCGCTTGGCGTCTCCATGGCGCGCTCGGGATAGGCCGCACTGGCGCTCACGCCCATGGGCAAACCGGACCCATCCCCCACCCAAAAAGCCCGCTTTTCCGGGGTATAGAGAATCGGATCAGGTGCGCTCGCACCGACGTAACGCATTGATAACGTGTCCTTGGTTATGCAAGACTAATAATCGACAATCTATAAAAGCAGCTAAAATGGATATTCATATTCGCAAAGCTACTCTTAATGATCTTGTGTCTATCGTGCAACTTTTATATGAGGACGAGATTAGTCAAGAGCGTGAGGCGCTGAGCACACCGCTTGATGCGTGCTATGTTGAGGCCTTTCATGCGATTGATCGTGATCCTATCTTATGATTGCAGAACATAAAGGGGAATGCGTGGGGACCTGTCATTTGACCTGCTTGCTGTCTTTAACTTTTAAAGGGACAACGCGCCTACAGATTGAGGCTGTTCATGTGAAAAAAACGCATCAAGGTCAGAAAATTGGCGAGCGTATGATGCATGAAGCTTTCGCCTTTGCACAGTCTCAAAAGGCACGGATTGTTCAACTCACAACGAATAAAAAACGTGTGCGTGCGCAAAAATTTTATAAACGACTTGGCTTTGAAGCAAGCCATGAGGGCATGAAGAAAATCATCAAATAATATTTTATATTATTCTTTTAGTGCTTACTCCCTGTGCCCTCTTTTATTGTAAATATTTCGTCGGATCAAGGGGGGTTATATTTTGCCGTATTTCAAAGTGCACTTGGGGTTCTGAAACACCCCCACTTGTACCCACTGTTCCGACTTTTTGTCCTGCGGCGACTGTATCACCTACTTTGACAGAGCAGTCCTGGAGATGGCCGTAGACACTAATTTTCCCACCTGCATGTTTAATGAGCACAAGATTTCCAAAACCTCGGGCGTGATTGCCTACATGGGCGACAACGCCTTGGTCAGCAGCCCCTACAGCCGTTCCTGCAGCCGCGGCAATATTAATACCAGTATTGTGTTGTCCTTTGGGGTCCACGCCAAAAGACTTAACCACTCGACCTTGTACGGGCCATTTCATCGTGCCAGTGTTTTGGGGAATCTTTGGAGCCGTTTCTCTTGGTAGAGGGCCGGTCCCCACCATATCGTTTGTTTCAGCCATAGGCATAGCCGTATTGTTAGACGGAGCATTGACAGGTGCTGTGGGCGATCCTATGACGCCACTTCCCATGGTTGGAAGGCCCATCCCTGCACTTGCTGCACCTGTGCCTCCTGCAAGTGGGGGCACAGCCCCACCTTGTTTTTCTTCTTCAGGGGGAAGTTCTTCCACCGTGACTTCGCCTGTGTCGGCAACACTCGTGACAGGTTTCACAGAAGGCTTTTGCACCGCACTTTTATGAGATCCTGCGAGCACAATAAGTTTTTGCCCGATAAAAATTTTATAAGGGGGTTTAAGACGGTTAACCTCAATTAAACTTTCTTTGGACATACTATATTTGGATGCGATCATCGATAAAGTTTCACCACGCTCCACACGATGAAAAGGTGTAGGCGCCTTATCGACCACTACTTCTGCAGGGGGCTCCTCGCGCGCACAACTCGTTAAAAGAAGTGATAAAGCCAAAGATGCAAAATAAAGTGAAGGGTGTGTAGACCTGATCATAGCAAATAAATTAAAAAGAAGCCCTCGATAATGACTCTAGTATTGCCATACTTAGAGCCATCGTCAAACAGAATTCTTGCCTTAGCAGTGAATTTTGTGCGCTTTTTTATTTTTTTACGCCTACGTAAATATCGAGCACTGTGAGGAAGGGGTCCGCCGCACGTTCGTCGTAAATCTCAAAGTCTGCTTCATAAAGACGTTCTGCGTTTTCTTCCTGCTGTGTTAGCCAGATATGCTGCCAGGCATTAATACAGACCTGTGGCATGGGCCCTGGAAAGGTTGTGTATTTAAGATAGTGTTGGGCGGGAATCGTGATGGCTGTCATCCCCTCTGGCAATTCCTTGAGCTCTGTGACTTCCTCGCCAATAAAATACGTGTAATCACCGCGATAATCGCTTGCATAGTCGGTATAGACAGAGTATGTCGTTCCGGGCTTTTTCCGGTTTTGTATTTTCTCGGCATAGTTTTTATGCAAATAATCCTGCGCCGTGAGACCAATTTTAGCAGTTAATGGATTCATCTCGTTCATAAGATTGGTGCGTGCTGTAATCCCTACAAGATGAATCTCGGGCAGTGTAGTTTCGGTTTGTTGCATTACTGAATATCCTTTTAAAGCTGTCCATAGGCTATCTTAACTCGCAATGGCGAGATAGTTGTCATAATTTTCTGTTAAGTTCCCAAATTTTGTCACAGCCCCATCAAAATAAAGGCGCACAGTGCCAATGGGACCATGACGTTGTTTGGCCAAGATAACCTCGGCTTTGTTATACATTTTTTCCATGCGTGCCTGCCACTCTGCGTGTTTATCTGTGCCAGGCGTTGGCTCCTTGCGTCCCTCATAATATTCTTCTCGAAACACAAACATCACAACGTCGGCGTCTTGCTCGATGGAGCCGGATTCGCGCAAATCAGAGAGTTGAGGGCGTTTATCATCACGTTGCTCCACGGCACGAGAGAGCTGTGAGAGTGCAAGGACAGGTACATTAAGTTCCTTGGCTAAGGCTTTGAGGTGACGCGTAATTTGAGAAATTTCTTGGACGCGGTTATCAGATTTGTGTTCGCCTCCATCCAAAAGCTGCAGATAATCAACAACAATAAGGCCAAGACCATGTTGACGTTGAAGGCGACGTGCACGGTTACGCAGATGCGTCACAGAAAGAGCAGGGGTATCATCAATAAAAAGAGGCGCCTCATAAATACGACGACTGGCCTCGATAAATTTTGGAAAATCTTCTGTGCGGATATCCCCACGGCGGATTTTATCCGATGAAATGCCGCACTCACTGGCAAGAAGACGCGTCGCAAGCTGTTCTGAGGACATCTCAAGGGAAAAAAAAGCAACAGGCGCTCCTGTGGTTTCGCCGCGCATTTTAGACATAGCGGCATTAAACGCAATATTCGTTGCCAGTGCTGTTTTTCCCATGGAAGGGCGCCCTGCTAAAATAAGTAAATCCGAGGGGTGCAATCCTCCAAGCCATTTGTCTAGATCGGTCAAACCTGTTGTGACTCCCACAATATGACTATCCCGTTTAAACGCAATTTCTGCCATGCCCACAGCTTTGATAATCGCTTCTCTAAAACTAATGAGGCCAGAGTTTCCTTCACCTTCCATCGCCAGTGTATAAAGAGCACGCTCTGCCTGTTCGATTTGTCCTTTAGCATCATGATCGAGTGTGGGGGTGCGGGCTTTATCAATAATATCTTCGCCGATATCCATCAATTGACGCTTAAGATAAAGTTCATAAATTAATTGACCATAGTCTTTGACGCTGACAATACTCGTAAAACGCGTGCACAAATCCACAAGATATTGAGAACCATGGGTAGCCTCGAACTGTGGGTGATCTTTAAAAAAATCTTTGAGCGTAATGGGGTCTGCCACTTGACCATTTTGATGCAGGCGTTGAATAGCAGAAAAAATGAGCTCGTGACGTTTGTCGGCAAAGTGCACAGATTTTAAAACATCAGGAAGTCGTTCAATATGATGATTATTGAGCAGAAGAGCGCCAAGAAGGGCTTGCTCTGCATCAATATTATAACAAGTATGGGGGAGAGAAGAGGGCAGTGTCGTCATGGTGAAGCAATCGAAAGGAAGATCATCTCACTCTAGCACATTTTAGCGTGGATGCTCTTCTTTTGTGGATTAAATACGCGTGGGATAAAAAAAGGCACTTCTTAAAAAAATTAAAAAGCGCATTTTCTGTGAAATAATTTAGCTATTTTAAAAAGCTTACCCCTTTGCAGCGGTCTCGCTCTTTGAGGATGCCCCCGTCGATCCAGATTTTTTCGTATATGTTTTCAGCGGTTGATTATTATTATTGACAGAATCTTTGTTAAGAACAACCTCTTCAACTTTTTCATAGCTTGGCAGCTCGAACATTGTATCCAAAAGAATTGTTTCCATAATCGCGCGCAGTCCCCGTGCACCTGTTTTTCGGCCAATAGCTTTTTGTGCAATGGCTGTAAGAGCATCATCCGTGAAATTAAGTTTGACATTCTCCATTTCAAATAGACGCTTGTATTGCTTGACAAGTGCATTTTTGGGTTTTGTGAGAATATCGACAAGAGCGGCTTCGTCAAGGTCCGAAAGCGTTGCAATAATCGGCAGACGCCCAATAAACTCAGGGATAAGACCAAATTTGAGCAAATCTTCGGGCTCCACATCGCGCAAAATTTCGCCCGTCTGACGGTCATCGGGGGATTTTACATCGGCCCCAAAACCAATGCTTGCCCCCTTTCCACGGGCAGAAATAATTTTCTCAAGCCCCGAGAAAGCACCCCCACAGATAAACAGAATATTGGTTGTGTCTACCTGTAAAAATTCTTGCTGAGGATGTTTGCGTCCACCTTGAGGGGGGACAGAAGCAACGGTTCCTTCCATAATTTTCAAAAGCGCTTGCTGCACACCTTCACCCGAAACATCACGTGTAATGGAAGGATTGTCTGATTTTCGGGAAATTTTATCCACCTCATCGATATAGACAATGCCGCGTTGTGCGCGCTCGACGTTATAATCTGCGGCTTGGAGAAGCTTTAAAATAATATTTTCTACGTCCTCACCGACATAACCCGCTTCAGTGAGTGTTGTCGCATCCGCCATGGTGAAGGGAACATCAATGATTTTAGCCAATGTTTGCGCGAGCAAAGTCTTACCGCTTCCCGTTGGGCCTACAAGGAGAATATTCGATTTTGCAATTTCCACATCGCCCGATTTCCCACCATGGGCAAGGCGTTTATAGTGATTGTGCACCGCAACAGAAAGGACTTTTTTGGCATGGCCTTGACCAATAACATAGTCATCAAGAACTTGGCATATTTCCAAAGGTGTAGGTACACCCTCGCTAACGCGCCCGCCCGTTCGGCTCTCTTCTCGGATAATATCTGTGCAAAGTTCAACGCATTCGTCACAAATAAAAACGGTCGGGCCAGCGATAAGTTTGCGTACTTCGTGCTGGCTTTTCCCACAAAAAGAACAATAGAGTGTGTTTTTATTTTCTGTATTTGAATTCTTGCTCATAGTATCTCCGGGCAAAAAGGCGGCTCTTGGTCCGCCCCTTTGCGCTTTCCAAGAATTTCTACCCCTAGTATGAGTGAGAAATTCTCAATAAAAAGTTAATTTATTCGCTTAATGATGAAGAAATTTCAAGAACTTTGGGGCGCTCGACAATCACATGATCAATAAGGCCAAAATCCTTGGCTTCATCGGGTGACATAAAACGATCACGCTCTAAAACTTCTTCAATTTTTGCTATTTTTTGTCCTGTTTTTTCAGCATAGACTTGGTACAAAAGAGCACGGCTCTTGAGAATTTCTTTGGCGTGCAACTCAATATCCGTTGCTTGTCCACCAAGGCCACTCACATGAGGTTGGTGCACCATAATACGTGAATGCTTGAGGGCATAACGCTTGCCTTTTGTCCCAGCCGTCAAAAGAAAAGACCCCATAGAACAGGCTTGTCCCATACAAATCGTTGAGATTTCTGGCCGAATATAATTCATCGTGTCAAAAATGGACAACCCTGCAGAAACAGATCCTCCAGGGGAATTAATATACATCGCAATATCCTTATCAGGATTTTCTGCTTCTAAGAACAAAAGCTGTGCACACACAACACTTGCCATCTCATCATGAACAGGGCCTGTGAGAAAAATAATGCGCTCTTTGAGGAGGCGTGAATAAATGTCAAAAGAACGTTCCCCGCGCCCTGTTTGCTCAATTACCATAGGAATGAGCGTGCTTTGAGGTGCCGCTCCGTAACCTGACAGACCTTGATGTGCAATGGGGCCTTGGAAGGGCAAAGAATTATAAAATGACATCGTAACGCGTCTCCTTAGTCGTTAGAAAAAACAATAGAGGTACTCCTCAATAGAGTACCATCATTTATCCTACGCTGCATCCTCATTATCAAAAAATGTAGGCACAACGCCTTTGACTTTTTTCTTAAGGCCTGGCACATCGACTTTGACCTCAGTTGTTTTGATTTTTGTGGCAATAAAGTCAACAACCTTATCCTCAAGGATAGGCGCAACAAGACGATCAATCATGTGAGGGTGACTGCGATAATACTCCATAACCTTGCGCTCTTGTCCTGTGTAACGCATGGCTTCACGGTAAATAGCATTACGAAGCTCATCTTGGCTGAGTGTGATTTTTTCCTCTTTCGCAACGTGAGAAATAATCAAACCAAGGCGTACGCGTCGCTCGGCAATTTTTTGATATTCTGTTTTAAGTTCATCTTCAGGCTTATCCTCATCTTCGATTTTCTCACCGCGTGCTTTTGCTTGCGCAAGTTCATTTTGAAGATGTTGCCAAATATTATTAAACTCTGATGTGACCATGCTTTCGGGAAGTGGGAAATCATAAGCTTTCTCAAGGGCATCCAAAAGATGGCGTTTGAGATAAAGACGTGCGATAGAGCTATAATTCGACTGAAGATTTTCTTTGAGATTTTTCTTCAAATCCTCCAGTGTTTCTTGCTTAAATTCTTTTGCAAACTCATCGTCAATTTTTAGTTTTTTAGGCGCAGATACTTTTTTAACAACCAGCGTGACCTCTACATTTTTGCCAGCCAATTGAGCATCGCCAAAATTATCAGCCACTGTGGAGCTAAATGTCTTTTTCTCACCCTCTTTCAAACCTGTTGCTGCATCATCTACACCGGAAAGCATAAAAGCCTTGTCACCGATATCTAATGTGACCGAAGCATTTTGATAGCCGCTCACCTTTTTGCCATTGAGTGAAAGAGAAAGCTCACATGCAATACGGTCGCCTTTTTCAGCAGCCCGACCTTCTTTATGTTCAAAAGATTTGTGGTTTTTATGAAGATCTTTTACAGCTTTTTCAACTTCTTCGTCAGACATATCAACGACAAGTTGATCAAGCTTTATCTTAGAGAAATCAGTATTTTTAATCTCAGGCATAACTTCAAACGTAAGGCTAAAAGAAAGATCCTTGCCTTCCTCAAAATCACCAAGATCCACTTTGGGCTCATTAATATATTGAAGATTGTGCTCTTTGGCCGTTGCTTTGATAGAATTATCAATAAAAGTACGCAAAGCGTGATTAAGTGCATCTCCCCCGAGTCTTTGCTCTAAAACAGGCATGGGCGCTTTGCCAGGACGGAATCCGTCAATTTTTATTTTACCTGCACGGGATTTGATATAAGCAATTTTCTGCTCCGCGATGTCTTGTGCAGAAACAATAACTTTAAATTCGCGTGTTAAGCCTTTTGATGATAAAATCTCTGTTTGCATATGTTTGATCTCTAACATTTATAGTTGGTACGGGTGAAGGGACTTGAACCCCCACGACTCTCGTCACAAGAACCTAAATCTTGCGTGTCTACCAGTTCCACCACACCCGCATGATACCTTGCTTCTATATAGACATACTCAGCACTCTTTTGTCTAGCATTAGTATGTATGGATTGGAAGGAGAATTTTAAGAAAGAGACTGAAAAATAGTGCTGGTGGAAAATTTGGAAAAAAAGAGGGCTCACAACGCAACTATATGAGCCCTCTAAGTCTATTTTTTAGATTTAGATATTAAGGCGTTTTGGCGTGTTTTTGATTTTATGCTCGATAAGGTTGATCAAGTGCTCAAGTTTTTTCTCAGGAAACTCTTCAAGGTTGAAATTTTCCGCTTCAGCTATTTCCTGTTGATGGGCCTTGATTTGTATTTCTTTGATTTTGAGGGCGGCATTAACATTCTCCTTTCCAAGAGCCATCTCATATAATGTGTCGAGGTCTTCTAAATAATCCTTCCATGGTGTTGGGTTGGTTACCATGCGATCCTCCTGTTTTTTCAACTCCATCTCATGTGCAAAAATTGAGAAGGAATTTTCAAAATAGCATAAAAAAACAATGGGAAACGCTATCTAAAAAGTCCCTTGCTCCAGGGTTTTGTTTTTTATAAACCTTGCAACAAAGGTGAAAAATGATTAGAATTCTTCTGTTTTATGAATTATCTCAGCCTATATTGAAGATTCTTTCTGTAATATTTAGTGCTGATGTTCCCTGTTTATATGAGAGACAATGCGCGTTTTATTTTTTTCATCGCTTTTCCTGAGTGCAACACTTTTTGTGGCATCAAAAGCAGATTCTGCTTCTCCATCGTCTAAATCCACACCATCTGCATCCACAAAAAATGTCGGTATCGTTGCCAAAGTGGATAACAAACTGATCACGGAAAAGGATTTAGAGTCTCGTGTAAAACTTATTCTTGTCACGAATCATATCCCGGTTACGGCTGAAAACATCAAAAATCTGCGCGAGCAAGTTCTTAAAAATATGATCGAGGAATATGTCCAAGTGGCTGTTGCGGCGAAATATAAAGTACTCGCGAAAGAGGGAGATGTGGCGGCTTCCTTGGACCAAATGGCCAAAGACGCGCATACAACGGCCAAAGACCTAGAGGCGATGCTGCTTAAGAATGGCGTTGCGATTAATTATTTAAAAGATCGTATCAGGGCGCAAATTTCTTGGATTAATTTTGTGAGAGGCGGCTATGCTCACACCTTGCACACCAGCGATAAAGATATCGATAAGCAGGTTGCCAAAGAAAAAGAAGATGAAGCTAAAGATCAGTTCGAACTTTATGAGATCTTTTTGCGTGCGGATGATGCTTCTCAATTGTCAGCAGTGGAGGCTCAGGCTCAAAAGCTTATTACGCAACTTAAAAATGGTGTCAGTTTTAGAAATCTTGCGCAGCAATTTTCGAATAGCCCCACAGCTTCAAAAGGAGGCTATGTGGGGTGGGTGACTGCGAATCACGAGGGGGCGTCTGCTTACCAAAATCTGGAGCCGGGGCAAGCCTCTCTTCCCGTCAAAACAAATCATGGCTATTATATTTACTTCTTGAACGACAAGAAAAAAGGCGGCCAACCTGCCATGGGGGATACGCTTATCTCTTACAAGCAGATTACAATTCCATTGACGCCTGGGTTTAAGCCCGAAGAAGATCCTTATCTGAATGGGCACTTAGCGGAGGTGATGGGATCAAAAAGCTCTGCGGCTTTTGAGAAGGCAGCGCGGGAGCGTGATTTAAAAATAGAAACGGTAGCGGATCGTAAATTAGCGCATTTCTCACCGGAGTTTCAAGGGTTTGTGAAATCATTGGGAATGAATACGCCTTCAATGCCCTTTCCCACAGAGCACGGTATTTCTGTGATTATGGTTGTGAATAAAAGGGTAGGAGAACCGCCTAAGCCTCTCACGCGGGATGAAATAAAGGAAAAAATTGAAAGTGAAAAGCTTTCAAAGGTTGCCGCGCAGTCGCTTACGCAGCTTATTTCCAAGGCTCATATTGTTCTGACTAATCCTGAGGAGTTTCCAAGTCTTCCTTACGGCAAAAAGAATGCGCTGCAAAAAACATCAACACTCCCTGTAGAGGATGCTGGCTCTGTCAAAGCTTAGTGATCTTCCGCCCCTTAAGGATCTTTTGATTGAGCATGATCTGTGGGCGAAAAAGAGTCTTGGGCAAAATTTCTTGCTCGATCCCAACATTACGGAAACGATTGCTAAAAAAGCACTGATTAACGATCGTGTTGTGTTAGAGATTGGCCCGGGGCCTGGTGGACTGACGCGAGGGCTTTTAAACCATGGTGCGAAACAGGTTTTTGCGGTTGAAAAGGATGTCCGCTGCATTCATCTCCTTCAAAGTCTTGTAAGCGCAAGTGAGGGGCGTTTGCACCTTATCGAAAAAGATGCTCTTAAATTCAAATTAAGTGATTTTGTGACAGAGTATTCCCTTGATGCGCCGTTTCATATTGTGGCAAATCTTCCCTACAACATTGGCACACAGCTCTTGCTGAATTGGTTCAAAGATCTTGATTGGATCGGTTCCATGACGCTTATGTTTCAAAAAGAAGTCGCTGAGCGTATGGTGGCTACGCCTGGAACGGATGCTTACGGTCGCCTCAGCATTCTTTGCCAATACTTATGTATGTGTAAGATTATTATGCATCTGCCGCCGTCGGCTTTTACGCCAGCGCCCAAGGTGCATTCGGCTGTGATTCAGCTTGTGCCAAAAAAACTAAGTGATGAAGAAAAAAAACTTCTTCCCTTGCTCGAGAGAGTAACGGCCCTTGCTTTTGGCCAGCGCCGTAAGATGCTTAAATCAAGCTTGAAATCCCTTTTAAAGGAAAATGAGATCGAAGCCCTTGGTATTTCTCCGACAATGCGGCCGGAAGAGCTTGCCCTGGATAGTTTCTTAAAAATCTGCAAAAAATTAATTTAATTTTATAATTATTTCTTTTTTTAAAAACATTTTATTTTTTAAAAACATTTTATTTTTTAGTGTCAATTATTTATTATTAATTTTTTAATTGATAAAAGGAAATGAAAAACTATGTTGATAAAGGGTGTTATATTATTTATATATTTTTTGTCTACGATGACGGTGTGTCAGGCTGGAAAACCAAAGACCAAGGAGCCTGAGGAGTGGGAGAAAAAATTTTGCGGGACTATAAAGGGGCTAGGCATTAAAAAAGCAAAAAAGACATCTAGTGTAGAAATCGATAAAAACATGAAAAAACTTCAAAAAGTATTGGACAAAGAATTCAATTCTTCGAAAAAAAGTGTGTTAGAGAAAAATAACGATGAAAATATTTATAAAATTGATGGAAGTGCATCACTTGGGTTTCATTTAAAATTGGATATAAATATAGATGAGCTAAACTCATTCCTTAATGAGCCCCAAAAAAATCAAGCGTATCAATCTAATGCAAGCATCAAGAAAGTTTCTAGTACGGATACTAAAGAACAAAAAAATTTTAATTAGGGCGATTTTCTATCGAAGGAGTAAAATCTAAAGATTTTAGTCTGCTAAAATGTTTTATCGCCTTTTTCCCCGCCACTAGCTTTTATGGATGGAATTTTGTATAGTGAGCGAAATTCCATTTTTTTTTCAAAGGGGTATAGTGTGGCAGGTTCTGTAAACAAAGTAACGTTGATTGGTAATCTTGGTAAAGATCCTGAGGTGCGTTTTGCCGCCGATGGTGCCAGAATTGTGAGCATGACGGTGGCGACGAATGAGTCATGGCGCGACAAACAAACAGGTGAGCGCAAAGATAAAACTGAGTGGCATCGTGTGGTTGTTTTTAATGATAAAATTGGTGAGGTTGCTGAAAAATACCTAAAAAAAGGCAGTAAAGTTTACCTTGAGGGCCAACTTCAAACACGCAAGTGGACGGACAATGCGGGCGTTGAAAAATACTCAACAGAAGTGGTGATCCCTCGCTTTCGTGGGGAGATGACCCTTTTGGATAGTCGTAGTGGCGGGGCAGGTGATTTTGACGGAGCTTATGATTCAGCGCCGCGGATGTCATCGGGCAATGATGTGTCGCTAGGCTCGGGGGGTGGTGCGCTCGATTTTGATGATGAAATTCCTTTTTAGTCATTTTATCGCGTTGTAGGCGAACACTCTTTCTTATTCCCACGTATTACTTTTGTTTTATAGGCCCGGTTATTTATGACAACACACGCATCTGCCGCAGACATTAAGCCCGTTGCTATCGAAGAGGAGATGAAAAGCTCTTACCTTGACTATGCTATGTCGGTGATTGTGTCGCGTGCTCTTCCTGATGTGCGTGATGGACTTAAACCTGTGCATCGGCGTATTCTTTTTGCGATGAAGGAGGCGGGGAATGACTATAACCGGCCTTACCGTAAGTCTGCGCGCGTCGTTGGTGACGTCATTGGTAAATACCATCCTCATGGGGATAGTCCGATTTATGATGCCATGGTGCGTATGGCGCAGCCCTTTTCCATGCGAGATTTGCTTGTGGATGGTCAAGGAAACTATGGCTCTATTGACGGCGATCCTCCGGCTGCGATGCGTTATACAGAGGCGCGCCTTACAAAACAAGCGCACTTTTTGTTGGAAGATATTGATAAAGAAACCGTTGATTTTCAATCAAACTATGACGAGTCGCTTGTTGAGCCTTCTGTGCTTCCTGCGCGGTTTCCAAACATTCTTATTAATGGCGCCAATGGTATCGCTGTGGGTATGGCAACGTCGATACCTCCCCATAACCTTGGGGAAATTATTGATGCGTGCTGTGCGCTTGTTGATCATCCAGAGATGACTTTCGAAGAGCTTGTTCGCTATGTTCCAGGGCCTGATTTTCCAACGGGCTCGCTGATTTTAGGGCGCACAGGTATTTATAATGCGTACCGCACGGGGCGTGGTAGCATTACGATGCGCGGCAAAACCAGTGTCGAGATTTTGCGTGAAAATCGCCAAGCCATTCTTATCTCAGAAATTCCCTATCAAGTAAATAAAGCGCGTCTTGTCGAGCGAATTGCGGAACTTGTGAAGGAAAAAGTAATCGAGGGAATTTCGGATTTGCGCGATGAATCCGATCGTGATGGCATTCGTATCGTCATCGAGCTTAAGCGCGACGCTGTGGCGGATGTTGTTCTGAATCTTCTTTATAAGCATACACCGCTGCAATCGAATTTTAGTGCGAATATGCTGGCGCTTCATCACGGGCGTCCAGAGACGATGAATCTGCGCCAGATGCTCGATGCTTTTTTAGAATTTCGTGAAGAGGTGATTTATCGTCGTACGCGCTATGAGCTGAATCAAGCGCGTGATAAGGCGCACCTTTTCCTTGGGCTTGCTTTGGCTGTGGCGAATATTGACCGCGTGATTGAGCTGATTCGCAAAGCATCCGATCGGCATGTTGCGAAAGAGCAGCTCATGACAACGCCTTGGGATGCATGGGATGTGCGTTCATTCATTAAACTTGTCGACTATAAAGATCTTGATGATAACGATCCCGTTTATTACCTCACAGAGGCTCAGGCAACAGCGATTCTTGATTTGCGCCTCCACCGCTTAACGAATCTCGAGCGAGATAAAATCGCAACGGATCTTCATGGGCTGATTAAAGATATCGAGGGCTTTTTAGAAATTTTAGGTTCAAGGGCAAAACTTTTGGAGGTTCTTAAAGGCGAACTTCTTTCGATTAAAGATCAGTTTGCCACAAAGCGCAAAAGTGAGATTGTTGATTTTGATGGTGATGTCGATTTTGAAGATCTTATTCAGCGCGAAGATATGGTCGTCACCGTTAGCTTAGAGGGCTATATCAAACGTGTGCCACTTGATACGTATCGTGCGCAAAAACGTGGGGGCAAGGGCCGTTCAGGGATGACGACCAAGGATGAGGATAGTGTTCGCGATATTTTTGTGGCGAATACCCACAGCCTTGTGCTTTTTTTCTCCACTACGGGGAAAGTCTATCAGCTCAAAGTTTACAAGCTTCCTCTTGGCAATCCACAGTCAAAAGGGCGACCTATTGTGAACCTGTTGCCGCTTCAACAAAACGAGACAATTTCAACGGTTCTCGTGCTACCAGATGTTGAGGATGCGAACACAACGTATATGATGTTCGCGACCTCAAAAGGACATGTGCGCCGCAACCGTGTGTCGGATTTTACAAATATTAATGCTTCTGGAAAAATTGCGATCAAATTGGACGAGGATGAGTCGCTGATTGCTGTGCGCGTTTGCCATGATGATGAGGAGATTATGCTCTTTACGCATCAAGGAAAAGTGATTCGTTTTGAAGTGACGGATGTGCGTGTATTTGCAGGCCGTGATTCAAATGGTGTGCGCGGTATTCGCCTTGCGCCCAAAGATAGCGTCATGAGCATGACCGTTGTGGGCCATCAAAAAGATATTACAATCGCAGAACGCTATAGCTATTTGAAACATGCTGCGAAATTACGTCAAAGCGATGACAGTGTTGATGAATCGACTGAAAAAGACGATGAGGATGGAGCCGAGGATTTAAGTGTTGAAACGGTGCAGTTGACACAAGAGCGTCTTCAAGAGCTTGCGGACCGTGAGGAATTTATTTTAACTGTCACAGAAAAAGGTTTTGGTAAACGCACATCCTTTTATGAATATCGCACGATTCATCGCGGGGGAAGTGGCATTCGCAATATCTCCATTACCTCTAAAAATGGTCCTGTGATTGCGTCTTTTCCTGTGACAAACAATGACGACATTATGCTTGTGACGGATCAGGGGCAGCTTATTCGTTGCCCTGTGAACGATATTCGTATGACGGGCCGTAATGCCCAAGGTGTGATCGTTTTTCGTGTCAATGCCAATGAAAAAGTTGTTGCAGTTAGCTGTATTGAGAAAGACGAAACTGAGGCTGATACTTTCGAGGAGTTACCTTCTGATGAAAAACATTCTGATGATGAACGTTAGTTTATGACATTCCTGGAGATTTTGTTAGGCGTTTTGTGTGTTTGTTTTTTTGCTGCAGCTATGGGGATTTATCTTTCATCACAGCACAGAAAACGAGCATTGAAAACGCGCTTTGCCCATGAAATTCATCATCTTAATCATAGTTTGCGTGAGGCGGAGCAGCATAAAGATGCTCTGACGCATCAGTTACAACAGCGTGATCAAAAAATAGAAAATTTGCAACTGACCGTGACAGAACTTACGGGGGAAAATGCAAGTAAAGCGGCGGAACTTAGTTTTCTCAAAGATATTCAAGAAAACTTTGCGCAACAGCGTGAGAAAGTCGATGAGCTTTTAAAGGATAATAGTTATCTCAAGGCGACGCTTCAACAGGAGCAAACGCAAGCAGCAGAAAAGCTCCGCCTTTTGCAAAATGCGGAGGATAAACTTCAAACACAGTTTAAAGCCCTTTCATCAGAAATTTTTGCTCAGAGCAATAAATCTTTTTTAGACCTTGCAAATTCAACATTGCGGGCGGCTATGGAAAAATCAAGTCTCGATATGGCGAATTCTTTGGAAAAAAAAGAGCAGGCGATTCAAACACTTGTGCAGCCGATTCAAACAGCTTTGGGGCAAGTTGATCTTAAAATTCAGGCCCTTGAAAAAGAGCGCGTAGGGGCTTATGAAACGCTTAAAACACAAGTGCATCATCTGATTTCAGGACAAAAAGAGCTGCGTTTTGAGACAGCGAATCTCGTGAAAGCGCTGCGCACACCTCAAGTGCGTGGAAAGTGGGGAGAAATGCAACTGCGCCGCGTCGTCGAGGTGGCAGGGATGACATCTCACTGTGACTTTATCGAGCAATCCTCTGCGATAGATAGTGATAGTGGTGCACGGATGCGCCCGGATATGATTATTCATCTGCCTGGAAATAATAAAATTATTGTGGATGCAAAAGCTCCTCTTATGGCGTATTTAGAAGCTCTTGATATGACGGATGAAAATCTTCGTCTTCAAAAACTCCAAGAGCATGCGAAACATGTACGTGCTCATATTAAAGCATTGAGCCAGCGTTCCTATTTTGAACAGTTTGAGCAAAGTCCGGATTTCGTTGTGCTTTTTCTCCCGGGTGAGATGTTTTTTAGTGCGGCCCTCGAGCAAGATCCAGAGCTTTTAGAATTGGGTTTTAAGGACAAAGTTATTCTTGCAACGCCAACCACCCTCATTGCGTTGCTCCGTGCCGTTGCCTATGGTTGGCGCCATGAATCCCTTGCTGAAAATGCCAAGGCGATTAGTAAGCTTGGCCAAGAATTGAGTAAACGTGTCTCTGATCTGGCAAATCATATGGTGCGTCTTGGTAAAAATATTGGTCATGTGGTCGATAGCTATAATCAAACGGTGGGGACACTCGAGCGCCGTGTTCTCGTTTCTGCAAGAAAATTCAAGGATTTTGACACGCATGCGGAGGACATTAGTGATGTTCCTTCCCTTGCGCATATGCCCCGCCAGATACAAGCCCTTGAACTCTTGGAAAAATCCAGTAACAATAAAGATCTGTCTTTTGAGGAAAATGCAAGCCATGATGATGCTCATAATGATGTTATATCGAATGCTACAACTAAGGCTGCTTAGAAAATGTATCAATAGATTGGCGATGATCGCTGTTTTAGGGATCAGCACCCTTTATGCCGATGCGCAAAAAGCACCCGCTCCTCCTTCATCTTCTGCGGCCCTCATTAATATCACTCTCTATCCCAACGGTACTGCCGCTGCTCTTAAAAAAATCAAAGCGGATCTCAAAACAGGTTATCAAAATCTGATTTATGATAAAATTCCAAAGACGCTTGATCCCACAAGTCTTATTGTAACATTAGATGCAGAGGATGCTCATATGCAGCTTTTGGGACAATTTATCAGTGATGATATGCAAAAGCTAAATCTTGAGGTTTTAAGTAGTTATGATCAGGTTAAAATTCTCAACATTTACTATGTTTTTTCAGGGATCACATGGGATGTTTATTACACAGGAATTTTATCGAGTGATCAAAAAACGCTCACGCTAAGTGGGTGGATCGAGGTTACCAATAAATCGGGTTCAACGATTGATCAAGCACAAATCTATTTGGATGGCAGTGCGACAAAAATAACACCTGATGCGCTGACTGTGATGGATCACTCAAAGAGCCATTTTCGCTATCTCATCCCACGTGTGATCACGCTTCCTGAGGATAAAAAAATCTATATTAGCTTTATCAACGCCATTCATATTCCCCTTGAAGAGGAAAATATTATTAATCTTGGTGGGGCGTATCTTGACGATCTTAAAGGAGAGATACAGCATCCCAATATTCAGCGTGTGATTCAATTCTCAAATGATGAAAAAAACGGGCTCAATATGACGCTCCCTGCGGGGAAAATTACGCTTTTTCAAGGACATGAAAATGGTCTAACTGAATTTATTGGCCAGGCTATGATTCAAGAGACGCCGCTTGGGGGGAAAGTTCCAATTGATATCGGTCATGATTTCTATCAGGGAAGTGTTGTGTGCGAGCTCGAGCAAACAGACTATAAAAAGAATTCTGTGAAAAGCAGCGAAGCTGGGTACAGGCTTGTGATTCACAATAAAGGTAAAGCCCCTCTTTCAATCCGGGCTGTTCTCCCCTTGCCAAAGTGTCATTGGACGATGGTGCGCAACTCTCTTCCTTTTGACGTGAATGGTGAGGCTGTTTCCTTTGATATCCCAAATGTTGCGGCAAGTGAGACGCCCTTCGAGTTGAAATATCGTATTAAGGTGGATGGTCACTAGAGTTTTTTCTCTTGGAAAGTTTTTTTGATTCACCTTGAAGATCTTGAAGATAAAGTGGATCAAAGAAATCATTGTTTTTTATTTTTACGAATTATTAACTTTTTTAGCTGAGAATATACCTTGTTGCTTAAAAGCACTATTAATAAATGTTTCAATCTGTATGAAAAGGAAAATAGTAATGAAAAAGTTAGGATTAGTATCGTTGTTTTTAGTCGGTGCGGTAGGAGTTCAATCTTCTCATGTGATGGCAGGATCTAACGATGAAAGCCTTGAGTCGAGAGTTCAAAAACTTGAAAAACAAGTTGCACTCCTTAAGAGAGATACACAAGATCACTCAAAGCATATTAATGCAGAGTGGGGGATGCATCTGTCTGAAATTATGAGTGATTTTAAAGTTCTTAATAGTTCTGCTTTAGACGAGGCGCTCAAGGCTGAGGTAGATAAAAAAAAATATGAATCTATTTTCGAAAATAGAGATGAATTGAAAGTAAAGCCTGATGTTACATCGCAAAAAAAAGCTAAGGCCCTTGTAAAGGAGCTTATGGATGTTGCTGCTACATTTAAGACAAAAGACCAAGAACTCAAATCGCGTATAATGAAGGTTGTTAAGGAGCATCACGATCTTATTGAGGGGAAAAATCTTTAAAAATAACTATATCATAGAGGGTAGTCACGGCTATCCTCTTTCCTAACATGACATGAGCACGAGTACATGAGAAGGCGCCCGCCTCCTTTTATCCCCATATTATCCCCATATTATCCCCATAGAAGAAACGTTCTAAGGTAACACTTTATGGACAAGGGCATGACAATTCGCTAAGATGTCTCAAATCTATGTTTATTTTTCTGAGAAATGATGTTTTTTGTTGAGTACGTCCTTCCGTTTGTTGTGGCTTTGACGGTTTTAGTTTTTATTCATGAGCTTGGCCATTATTTTCCGGCCCGCCGTAACGGTGTAAAGGTCGAGGTTTTCTCCATAGGATTTGGCCCAGAGCTTTTTGGTTTTTTTGATAAACATGGCACGCGGTGGAAATTTAGTGTTATTCCTCTTGGGGGCTATGTGCGCATGTTTGGCGATGCGGATGCTGCGAGCCGGCCCGATCACGAGGCTTCATCTAAGATGAATGCCAAAGACTATGCGCTGACCCATCAAAGCAAAACCGTGTGGCAACGCATGGCGATTAGTTTCGGGGGACCTTTGGCGAATCTTCTCTTTGCTGTGGTAGCCATGGCGATTCTTTTTCTGGTTAAAGGTCATCCAGTCCTTCCCTCAACCGTCCAAGAAGTGCGCCCCGACAGTGTGGCGATGCAGCTTGGGATAAAGGCAAATGATCGCATTACAGAGTTTAATGGAACAAAAGTCGCAACCTTTAAGGAGCTCCGTGCGGCCATTGCAGCATTCGAAGGGCATGATCTTAAAGTCACGGTGGAGCGTGATAATGAACCTGTGGTGCTTTCTCTTAAAAAAACAGAAACGTTCGCAAAACCCTTTGTTTTAGGTGTGGTTCCAGGCGCGCCTGAATTTGAAAAGCGTGGTGCAATTGATTCGGTCATATCCGCATTTACAACAACCTATGAGATGTCGCGGGACGTCGTTGTCACAATTAGTGAAACAGTGATTGGTAAACGCAAAGGAGGAGAGCTCGGCGGTATTCTTTCCATTGGCGAAATGGCAGGCAAAAGTGCGCAATCAAGTGCAGCAAGTTTTATTTGGTTTTTGGCACTCCTTTCCATTAACTTAGGTATGTTGAATCTTTTCCCTCTGCCGATGCTGGATGGCGGGCATATTCTTTTTTACATTATCGAAGCTGTACGTGGGCGCCCTGTTCCTGTGAAGGCGCAAGAGTATACTTTTCTTGCAGGATTCATTATCGTTGTGAGTCTCATGCTTTTTGTGACATGGAATGACCTTAGCCGCCTCAAAGTGTTTGAGTCTTTAGGCCAAATACTCCATCTCACCTCAAAATAAATCTATCTCACTTTTTGGAGGAATTGAACGTCTATATGAAAAAAATAACCCTTATCACGAGTGCTTTGCTCCTTAGTCTAAGCACACTCTCTATGGTTTGTGCGGAAACTATTTCGATTCAGCGTATTACGATTTCTGGGAATAAGCGCATCGAAAGCGATACCATTCTTTCGTATATTCGTATCAAGCCAGGTCAAACAGCAACAGACGATGACGTGAATCAGGCGCTTAAGGAGCTTTTTGCCACAGGGTTTTTTAATGATGTTAAGGTCAGTGTAGAGGGTGACAACCTTGTTGTGAGTGTCGAGGAAAATCCTATCATTAACCGCATTGCCTACGAGGGGAATAGCAAGCTCAAAGAAGAGCAGCTGAAAGAAGAAATTCAATTGCGACCACGGGAGGTTCTCTCGCGGACGAAAATTCAGGCAGCACAGCAGCGTATTTTAGAAATGTACCGTGCGATGGGGCGCTTTGCGGCGACGGTTGAGCCAAAAATTATTCAATTGGATGATAATCGCTGCGATGTCGTGTTCGAGATTCATGAGGGCGAAACGACGTATGTGCGCAAAATTAATTTTATCGGCAATAAACACTACAGCCAATCAAAGCTCAAAGATGCGTTGATCACAAAAGAATACCGTTGGTTCCGTTTTTTTGCGAATGATGACACCTTTGATCCTATGCGTTTTAATGCAGATCAACAGAGTTTGCGCCAATACTATTATGATCACGGTCATCCTGACTATCAGCAAATAGCGGCTGTGGCAGAGATCACACCTGACTATAATAGCTACTATTTAAATTTTAGTATTGATGAGGGCAAAGCGTATACGTTTGGAACGGTTGGTCTGGTGTCGCTCATTCCTGTTGTGAATGCGGATGAGTTCAAACCACTGATTTTGATTAATAGTGGGGATGTTTTTAGTGCAAAGATGATCGAGCGCACGATTGAGAAAATCACGGATGCGCTTGGAAACAAAGGCTATGCCTTTACAGAAATTGTGCCTAAAACGACGCGCCATCCAGAAACGCAAAAAGTTGACATTGTTTTTGAGATTAAAGAAGGCCCCAAAGTCTATGTTGAGCGCATTGATATTCAAGGGAATGACCGCACGCGTGATTATGTGATCCGTCGTGAGTTGACCATTCATGAGGGCGATGCACTGAACACGTCGCGCATTAAGCGTTCCGAGCGCAACCTTAAAGACCTTGGTTACTTTAAAAATGTGGAAATTATTATTGAGCAAGGGAGTACGCCGGATCGTGCTATTCTTCTTGTCAAAACCGAAGAGCAATCCACAGGTGAGCTTTCCTTTTCTGCAGGATTTTCAACCATTGATGGTCCTCTTGGGACAATACGTTTTCTCGAGCGGAATTTTATGGGCAAGGGGCAGACTGTTCACTCCGAGCTTTCAATTTCAAAACGCCATCAAGATATTAATGTCGGCATTGTCGAGCCGTATCTTTTTGGTCGCCAGCTTGAGGGAAGTTTGGATGCTTTTGCGTACCGTTCAACGCGTTTTAGCTCCTATACACAAATTACAAAAGGTCTTTCTCCAAGTATTGGGTATAGGCTGACAGAGCACCTTTCGCAGGTTCTGAGTTACACTATCAAGCAAGACCGTGTGAGCCATATTTCAAGCCAGGCTTCTAGTTTCTTGCGCGGACAAGGTGGAGGATATGTAACCTCTGAAATTGGTCAAACGCTTTATTACGATCGACGTGATAGTCGTATTGATCCCACAAGTGGGTACGTTTTGACACTCTCAAACTCCTACGCAGGTCTCGGGGGGCAGGCAAAATACTTTAAACACATCCTAGGGGGGACGCTTTATTACTCCCCCATTGAGGACGTCGTGATGGCACTCAAGGGAAGTTATGGTGTGATGCAAAAGGCAGGAAAACGTATTCGCATCGTCGATAGTTTCTTCCTTGGTGCAGACTCTTTCCGAGGCTTCCAGTACGGTGGTCTTGGTCCCCATGATAACCGCACAGGCGATCCGCTTGGTGGTACGCGTTTTTGGGTGACAACAGCTGAAGCGATGTTCCCTATTGGTTTGCCGAATGAATTTGGTGTGAAGGGTGCTGTGTTCACAGATGTGGGTACGATTTGGAAATCCACAGAAACAGGTCCTTTCGTGCGTGATAATAAGTATATTCGGGCATCATGGGGTGTGGGTCTTGTGTGGAATTCACCTTTTGGACCGATTCGTATTGACTATGCAACACCCTTTAGAAAAGATAAAATGGATGATACACAGCGGTTCCTTATCGGATTTAAATCGAAACTCTGATGCTCTATAAAAAGAAAATTTATCTCTATGCAACCCTTGCATTTTTAGCGGGGGTTCTTTTTGTTTATTTATTTTTTACGGTAAAAGAATCCTTTGTTGAGAGAGTAGGAGTTCAACACGGTCTTCAAACATCCAGGAAGATGCACAGCGCTGCTGTTGTGGATATGGTGCGGGTGCGTCTTGAGAGTGAACCTTTTAAAGCGCTCAAGAATTATATTGAAAATCGCTATAGCGAATCCAGTCAGCATTTTTTCAATTCTGAAAATGAATTACGTCAGGAGCATAAACAATTGCGTGATCGTGAAAAAATAGCGGATAAGCCGGATGAAGCGCTCCTCAAACAACGGCAAGATTTTGATCGTAAAGTAGCTGAGCTTGAGCATCTTGTGCAGCAAAAAAAAGAAGCACTGAACGAGCAGTTTAATACGCTTTCTGCGCAGCTTGAAGAAAAGTTGACAGCGATTATTGCAGAGCTTGCGGATGATCTGAATGTGCCAATTGTTTTCAATAAAACACTTGGTCCAGAGGCGGCGATTGTTCTTTTTCAAAAAACTGATTTAGATATTACAGATCTTGTGATTCAGCGACTAAACAGTGCTATGCCTGAGCTCTCTTTGCCGAATGATTAACTTATTTTCTAAGCAGCTCAGAGACAAGGGTTTCATAGTTATGATAGAGAAATTGATCACTTTTAAACGTCACGCCGCGCGGTGAGCCATAGGTGCGCCTAAAGTCAATATAGCGATGAAGATAGTGAAAATAACGCTCGAAAGATCCCCCAAAAAGTCTTTGCAAAATATCAATTTTTACATGGCCCTCATGACATAAAATGGAAACAGTCTCCATAAATTCAAGAAGAGAAATGATCCGTGAAAAGCTGCGAATGCTTTCCATATCCTCTTTTTGTGAAAGGTCAATAATATAATCAGAAATCACTTCTTGAAGGTGTTCTTTATCTGTGGCGAGAAGGGTTTGACTGTGAAGCTGACACCGTGCTTGGATCAGATCTTCATGCATCCATTTTTCTGTCATAAGTAGCAGAAAATTTGCCATGGATGTATTTTGAGTTTCTTTATTTGTTTTTTCGATAGCAGGAAGTTGCCAGTAGGCGACAAAAGCAAGGGCTGTGTTTGCAAGGGCGGAGATTCCTGTAAAAATAATCATTTCAAGATGGAAATCACCTTTGTGAATTTCAATAAAAACATTGATCATTAAAAGGCAGCCCCAAAAAAAGGAGAGCGTCACAAGCCATAACAAAACGTGCCCGCGCATTAAAAAATCTCTTTTTATATCATATCAGCCGTTTTTAGTTTAGATCTTAAAAATTGATTTTTGATTAATTTTTCTAAACGCTTATAATTAAAAGTGAAAATAAAAAACATATGGATTTTTTTGTTGATATTGCTGAGGGCATTATTCCTTTCCTGCTTTTCTCTCCTGATGCAAGGGAGTGAGCTCCTTTGTGCTGGGCAAACAACAACGCCCTCTTCTGCTAAGCCGTCGGTTAAAAAAAAATCCATATGTTTTTTATTTTCACT
>JAKBAR010000056.1:0-5594 GCA_021808925.1 Pseudomonadota bacterium
GATGGAAAAAAACTCACCCGCAAGCCACCGCCGTCTGTCGATGAGCCACGCCATGTAATCCATATGATGATGAATCGCTTGTTTGGCCGCCCGTAGGATGGTTGAATCGCTAAAAATTTTATCTTTTCTGAGTCTTATTCGCCACAAAAAAACAGATCAATAGCCCTTCCCTTTGGACTTATTTATCCGACTACTTTGTCATGAATGGCTAAGACGTACTCTCCCTTTTCAGGACGGGCGGAGATTTTCGAATCAATTGTCTTTTTAAATGAAACGAATTGAAGGGCATCCTTTTTGATAAGTTTATGCGTTGGCATTGTTTTAATACTATTTGGATTCACGTGTCGCCCTTTATAAATGAGCCCATAATGAAGATGGGGTCCCGCTGACGACCCCGTTGAGCCCACTTTTCCTAAGAACTGTCCTTGGGACACCTTTGCACCAACTTTGATTTCTGGGGCAATTTTGCTTAAATGTGCATATTCTGTTGTATAATCACCGTGTTTTATCGAGACATAAAGACCAAAACCACCCCAATATTGGGCCTTTGTGACAACACCAGCCCCTGCTGCCACTACTTTTGTACCATGGGGAGCCCCGAAATCTACGCCCTTGTGAAACACAGTATAGTTTTTTAAGGGATGAAAGCGCGGCCCAAACCCCGATGTCATACGAAGCTTTGTCACGTCCAGGGGGGAGCGCAGAAACCCACGCACAACGCATTCGCCGTTTTGATTGTAAAACGTTGCGCCATTAGGACCTTCAAAGCGGTAAATTTGCTTGAGCTGGCCCCCGGGTGCAAAAGCAGCATAGAGAAGATTGCCATATTTCACAATTTTTCCTGCTTTATCTTTATAGACCTCGTAGAGAATCGCGAAGCTATTCCCAGGCTTAGGCTCGTGCTGAAAATTCACCTCATAGGAAAGGGCTTGGATCGCAGACTTTACGATATTTGAAGGAGCTCCCTGCTGTACAGCGGCCTTATAAAAACTACCTTTTATTTTACCCGCAACCCCTTCGATACAGCGCTTAAGCTCAATTTTATTTTTCTTTGCAACAAAAGTACCCCCCGTTTGCTGCAAAATAATCTCTTGCTCAGGAGTCGAGCGCCATTCAATGCTATTAATCAGTTTCTCATCGCTCACAGGATCCTTCGCCACCGTGACCTTAATTCCCTGGCCAATTTTAAGCTGCTTGACATTGTATACTTTTTTAATGGCATCTACCGCCATCGTCGCTTGAGTTTTGCCCACGCCTACGGAGATTAAAAGGCTGTGAAGCGTATCGCCTTTTCCAACAACAAGAACCTGATCCTTAGGCCCATCATTTTCCTCTACAGCCTTAACACACTGAGAAGGATTCGGGCTTACAGAGCCTTCGTTTGACTTCTCAGCGGCAACTTCTTCCGCTTCCATTCCCTCCGCAACTTCTTCTTGGGCAGCCTCTTCATCAAACACAGAAGATTTATAATATTCATGAAAAGCTAAGGACGACGCGAGGAGAAGACTGCACGCGCTGACAATATAACGCGCCGTTAAATGTTGTGGCAGCTGTTTGAGAATTTTTTGAAGCGACTCCAGCAATTCAGGTTCCTTTCACACAAGTTTTTCGTTGACGTCAAGGTTTCTAGTGACCTTATTTGGTAAATTTTTACAAAAAACAAAAATAAATTACCCTCTTAGGATGCCCGCTGATAGCCCTACTGTCAACCCTTTATCGACAAAAATGTAGCAAAAATATCACGGTTTTTCTGAGAGACTTTTCCCTTAAGAGAGGGGCAAAGTGAGGAAATCTGTGCCAAAAAAAGCGGAAGCCATGACCTCCGTTGTCTTTGAACCATTATGAATGAGAGAGGGTGAAAATTTCATACCCCTTCTCTGTGACCCCGATGGAATGCTCAAACTGAGCAGAAAGAGAACGGTCCCGCGTCACAGCTGTCCAGCCATCTTCGAGGATTTTTACATCATACCGCCCGGCATTAATCATGGGCTCGATTGTGAAAAACATACCCGTTTTAAGCTCTGCGCCATGACCAGGTTTCCCGTAGTGCAGAACGTTCGGAGGAGCATGGAAAATGCGCCCAAGACCGTGACCACAAAAATCACGCACCACAGAAAATCCTTGTTTTTCTGCAAAGCTTTGAATAGCGTGCCCGATATCGCCAAAAGTCGCACCGGGCTTAACGATCTCAATCCCTCGCATCATCGCTTCATAGGTCACATCAATTAATTTGGCCGCACGCAAAGGAACTTTGCCCACCTTGAACATACGGCTTGTATCGCCGTACCATCCCTCTTTAATCACTGTCACATCAATATTGATTATATCGCCATTTTGAAGCTTTTTATCCGAGGGAATCCCATGACAAACGACATGGTTCACCGATGTGCAAATCGTTTTAGGGTAGCCCTTATAGCCAAGACACGCAGGAACGACACCACGACTTATAATATAATCATAACAAAGCTTATCCAATTCATTTGTAGAGATCCCCGCCACCACATGGGGTGTGATAAAATCTAAAACTTCTGCGGCCACACGTCCTACCGCACGCATCCCCTCGAAATCAACAGCTTTGTGAAGTGTAATCACGTCTTCTTCCTCGTGATGATGATCATGAGAGCATCCCTCATGGTGATGATGAACCATTTCTTTGAGCATTATAGATCCTTATTTCTTTCTCTTTTCTTAAGATTTAGCATTTTTAAAGGGGGATAGACAATTTCTAAGAGACGTCTATTTTTCAAAAAATCGTCTTTAGAATAGCATAGCAATGGAACGGAATACAGCCCATTAAAGTGTATTCAAAGCAAGGAAAGCTGGATCAATCCACTTTTTCACACGAATGATTTTTCCTCATATTAATGAGCTTAGAACCTCGCAAATGTCGCATTAACAATAGACATTAAAGTAAAATCATCTCCTAAAAAATTGAAAACTCTACGCTTCAAGGGCCAAACGCTTTATACTCATCCCATTATCAGGACACTAAAATATTTTATGCTTGCCCCCTCACTTTTTTTTTCTGTGTGCCAATATCGCGGATATTCTTTTTGAAAAAACCCAAGGAACGCTTACTTTGCTTGTGTTTCATGTTCTTTTTTTCAAATCCCCCACACCTCCATCGTTCTTTTTATGCCTGTTAAGTGGGTTTTTTATCGATGCTTATAGCCATCATGGCTTTTTGGGGGTGACGAGTTTGTACCTAATTCTTTGCTTTATGTTCCTTGAACGGATTAAAATTTGGGTTTATAAACTAGGTAATTTTTGGCTAATATGGGGAAGTTTTTGTGCAATTGTTTTAATGTATAAAGTCACGTTTATGACCTTTTTTTACACACAAACAGGTACATTCCATTACGCACGTTCATCCTTTTTATGGCTTTTTTTTATGATCTCCGTTTACCCCCTCGTTTTTCATTTTTTCCCGGTGATTAAACGCCGTGTTTGACCCCAAAACAACCTTTACAAGGCGCGCTTTTTTTTTAGGAGGTATGCAAGGAATTTTAGGGGCTGGACTCCTTGGACGGCTTTATTGGCTTCAAGTAGAATCAAACGACCACTATAAAATGCTCTCCGATAAAAATAGACTGCACAATGAATTTCTGCTGCCTATTCGCGGTCAAATTTTTGATACACATGGACAGCTTCTTGCAGGAAATCAATTTATTCACCGTGCTTTTTTACAGCGTGATGGTACTGAGGGGTGGCAAAAATCCCTCGACCGATTTGCAGAGCTTTTAAATCTTTCCACAGGAGAGGTAGAATCTCCTCTCAAAACAGCAAAATATAAAAATAAATTTCTTCCCTTGTGCATCAAAGATCCTCTGACATGGGAGGAGGTCGCCACGATTGAGCTTCATAATCAAGAACTTCCTGGCATTCATGTGGAGCAAGGACAATGCCGCTTTTATCCTCACGCTAAGATTTTTTGTCATATTCTCGGCTATGTCGGTCAGCCAAGTATCAAGGATAAAGAAGAACTTCTAAGTCATCCCGTTGCACAACATCCAGGCTTTCGTATGGGCAAAGCAGGTGTTGAAAAAATGTTTGAGAAAATTTTACAAGGCACTCCCGGGATTAAACAAGTCGAGGTCAATGCAACCCGTCAGATTGTACGCAATCTATCCATATCCCCCCCCCATAATGGTGAAGATCTCACGCTCTCTCTCAAGCTGGATCTTCAAAAAAGCATTTATGATAGGCTTAGTCTTTTTGAAAGCGCAAGTGCTGTTGTGATGGATGTCCGCTCTGGTGGGCTTTTGGCGTGTGTATCAACACCATCTTTTGATACGAATCATTTTATGAATGGCATCCCACGCCACTTATGGGAAGATCTTAGGTCAAATCCGCATTCCCCCCTTGTTGCAAAATTTGCCCAAGGCCAATATGCACCAGGTTCTGTTTTTAAAATGATTGTCGCCTTAGCTGGATTAAAAAGTGGCGTCGTCGATGAGCACACAACTTTTTTCTGTCCGGGTTATTATGATCTTGTTGGGAAAGGCGGACACATGCACCGCTTTCATTGTCACTTAAAAGGCGGACATGGCCACGTGAATCTTCAGCAAGCCTTGGCAAAATCCTGTGATGTTTATTTTTATCATTTATCTCTTCTTTGCGGTGTCGAAGCCATTGCACAGATGTCTGCACTCTTTGGGCTTGGGACGCCAACAACACTTGGTTTTCCTGGAGAAAAAGCGGGTCTCATTCCCAGTAAAAATTGGAAAGAGCAACTGCGTGGGAAAAAATGGACTCCCGCAGAGACGATTAATACAAGCATTGGCCAGGGATATGTTCTGACCACACCTCTGCAATTATGTGTGATGACAGCACGTCTTGCCTCAAAAGGTCGTGCGGTTCAGCCATTTTTAATACAAAATCAGCGGGTTTTTGAGTCTCTTGATATTGACATCAAACATATGGATCTTGTCTTCCAAGGAATGCGCGACGTCATGAGTGATGTTTCCGGCACGGCTTATGCATCGCGCTCGCCTTTGCCTCACATTGAATTTGCTGGGAAAACAGGCACGGCTCAGGTGCGTCGCATTACAAAGCAAGATAGAGAGCTGGGCCTTCATAAAAAATGGCCATGGCACTGGCGCGATCATGCCCTTTTTGTGGGATTTGCCCCTGTGCATGATCCTGAGTACGCGGTTTCTGTAGTGATCGAGCATGGGGGAAGTGGCGGAAAAGTTGCAGCCCCGCTCGGCCGTGACATTTTAGTGGACACTTTCAAATATATAAGCGCTTAGATTTATTTAATATTAGCTTTGAATACACCTTTTTAAAAATTTAATTCGATGTCGACACATTTTCGGAAATTTCGAGGGTTTTTCATGAAAAATAGTGTATTTTTTGTGTGGTTAGGCGAATTTTTGGCCGAATTTTCGAAAAAATAGTTGTGCTGGAGTGGTCTGTATTGAGTGATTCTCGTGTCTTTGAGATCGGCAAAAAGGCTGTAAGCGTTTTTTAGAAAAATTTTCCCTTCTTAACAGTCGTATGAAACTAGGGTTTTTCATGAAAAAAATGGCTTTTTTGGGGAGAAAAATAATAAATTCAAGCTTTTATCTCCTGATTTTGCGCATTATTGTCCA
>JAKBAR010000056.1:5604-7171 GCA_021808925.1 Pseudomonadota bacterium
ATTGTCCCTTAAAAGCATGATTTGATGCCTTTACTCTCTGATTTGAGTGGGGATAGCCGCCTTTTTAGGGAAATCAGCGCACTATCCATGAAAAACACATAAAAAGAGGTGAAAAAAGCTTCAAAATGGTGCCATTGTTGCTCAAAAATAAAAAAAAGCTTTTCTGAGCTTTTTAAAAAAGGTAAAAAATCGCTTTTTTTCATGGGATCCAGCGTGTTTTCCCAAATAATGTGCTTTTTTCCAAAACTTTCGTGCCATCGTCATTAAAATAATCTCTAAAAAACGTTCTCCCTCTTCCTAAGCAGACTTGAATATTCTTCAAAATACCGGGAAAAAACAAAAATACACAGCAGAAGAAATCATACCCCCCAAACAATAGATCTAAGGCGTGAGGGCCTCTCCTTTGATCACACGCGTTACAGTAAAGGCATAAATATGACGCACCGAGGCTTTGCTAAGAGCTTTTGCACAGGCTTTGAGCGTGGCGCCCGTTGTATACACATCATCAATGAGCGCAACCGATTTTCCCTTTAAAATCTCTGGATAATGCACATGAAAAGCACCACGCATGTTACGTGTGCGATGGAGATAGCTTTTAAGGCCTTGGGGTTCGGTGTATTTTGTTCGCAAAAGAAGATTGGTCAGCACAGGTATAGGAACATCACGCCTTGCAGCAATGCTATGTGAGAGATGATGGCAAAGCTCTGTGGCTTGGTTATAACGACGACTCCAAAGACGTCGCCAATGAAGGGGGACGGGAAGAATATAATCAATATCCTCAAGAAAGGGCTCAATTACAGGATAGAGAAACGATGCAAGAGGCTTAGCAAGATCCATACGATCAAAGTATTTAAGTTTGAGCACCAATTCTTTTGAGAGGTCATTATAACAAAGGGGGGTGCGCAGCGTATAAAGAGGCGATTTTGCAAGACACGGGCCACAGCGCTGCCCTTCTTGGGCATTTTCTAAAGGATAGCCACAGCACTCACATACATGGCCTTGGACAAAAACGAGTTGGTTAAAACAATCACTGCAAAGGGTTCCTGCATCGCTGATAAAACAAGAGCATGCCAGGCATTCTGGCGGATAAAAAAAATCAAAAACTGATTTGAGTCCTGACATGGGGTATGACGAAAATAAAGAATTCTCCCTTTCTATGATAGAGCGTAAAGTATTAATAAATGAATAAAGTAACTTATGTGTATAGTGCTTTTTGGCGGGATTAATTTTATGTATTTGCCGTAGAGGTAGTGAAGGTTTTTTTAAAAGGCCCTTTGCCGGGGGTTTTCTAGTGGTGTCAAAATGCTTTATGGGGGGATGCAGATGGGCATTTTTCCCATTTTTATGCATTTTTCCCATTAAAAAGCGATTTTTGACGGCATCGTGTGAAAAAATGCCTCGATTTGAGCGGGTCGCTTGGTGAATTTTTTTGGGGCGTGCTAAGACAATGTTAACCTTTGGGGTGGTAAAGTGGAGTCTGGTGGTCAGAAACATGCCGTGAAGCGGCGTGCGTGGCGGACGCCGGGCCTTGCATGCGGAAGCGCGTTTCTGCAGGATAGGCCTCATG
>JAKBAR010000057.1 GCA_021808925.1 Pseudomonadota bacterium
GCGGCGCTCATTGCATCATGCAGGCCATCGCCAAAGGATGCGCAGCATCCTGCAACTCTTGCGTTTCAAGCACTGCGTATTTTTATTAACGAGGAACTGATAGAGATAGAAAAAGCTCTTGAGCTTTGCAAAAAAAGACTAAAACCCGGTGGGCGTTTGATTGTTGTCACGTTTCATTCCTTAGAGGATCGTATTGTCAAAGATTTTATCCGCAAAGAAAGTGGTCACACACCTTTGCCGTCTCGTCACATGCCCTTTGTGGAGGCTGATTTCCCAAAACCTACATTTTCTCTAAAATCTAAAAAAGCGATTATTCCAACAGAGGATGAACTACGAAAAAATCCACGGGCGCGTTCGGCAAAACTGCGCTATGCTATTCGCGTCGGCGATTAAAAAAGGGAGAGAGTTTTTTCGTATGTTCAAGCGTTCAACCCTTTTTTTTGCCTGTGTCGCGATTGGTGTGAGTATTGCTCTTTTTCAAATTAAATATCAGGTAATAACACTTGAAAAGGAATATGAGCAAACGCTTTTGCGGATTAAAGAAACCCAAGAGTCCATTCATGTATTAAGAGCAGAGTGGAATCACCTCAATGATCCTAAACGTTTGCAGGTACTTGCACAAAAACATCTCAATATTGGGCCGATTAAAGCGTCACAATTCATTGCAATGAAGGCTCTTGCACCAAGCGATAGTGCGTATGATAAATATGCGCTTGATCAGTTAATTTCTGAGGTTGCAGATGTCGTAGTAGGAGATCCATCGTAATGTGTTGGGTTCTTAGGGGAATTTTTTATCGAATAAATCGCCGAGGAGAGCCCTATGCCTAAGCGCCTGCCTCCTTTTGCAAAGAATCTTGCGTCAAAATCTTTTAATTCACTCAGCCATCACCTAAGTCTTTGGCATCAAGTTGTGCGCGATCATAATCTTTTGGACAAAGCGCGTAACCGCATTGTCGTGGGCGTCATTGTCTTTATGGCAGCGTTTCTTTTTATTACGATTCGACTTTTTGATATTATGGTTTTTAGGAATCATAGTGAGCGTCAGCAAATCAATGCAGAGCGCTCCAGTGAGCTTGTGCTCGAGCGTTCTGATATTTTAGATCGTCATGGCGAGGTGCTCGCAACCCACCTTATTACGGCGTCTGTTTATGCAAATCCAAAAGTGATTATTAATGCACGGGAAGCTGCGGAGAAACTTTGTGCACTGATTCCTGAGCTTGATTTTGATACAACGCTTGCGCGCCTAGAATCCGAAAAAGGCTTTGTCTGGATTATGCGTCACCTGTCGCCACGGCTCCAACAAAGTATTCTTCACCTTGGTATTCCTGGAATTTATCTTCAAAAAGACCAGCGCCGTGTGTATCCTTATGGCGCTATGGCTTGTCATGTGCTGGGGTATTGCGGTCTTGATAATTTAGGGTTATCCGGCGTTGAGAAATATTTTGATGTGCGTCTTCGTCAGGATAAAAATCCTCTCGTTCTTTCTATTGATATTCGTGCACAACATATTGTTCACGATGAACTCAAGGCCGCTATTGAAGAATTTCAGGCTCTTGAGGGAAATGCCATGCTTTTGGACCTCGATTCAGGCGAAATTATTGCGATGGTGTCCTTGCCTGATTTTGACCCCAACCACCCGAATCAAAATACAAAAGCTGCAACTTTTAACCGTAATACCCTTGGCGTGTATGAGCCAGGGTCGACCTTTAAGCTAATTAATGCGGCGATTGCGCTCGAGACCAATCGTATTAAGCTCAATACGATTTATGATGCAAGGCACCCTATAAAAGTGGGGCGTTTTACAATTACGGATTGGCGCCCTAAGCATGCGGGGATTATTACTGTAAGGGATGTTGTGATGCATTCTTCAAACATTGGATCAGCGAAAATCGC
The DNA here is from genome assembly GCA_021808925.1 of Pseudomonadota bacterium. GTDB lineage: Bacteria > Pseudomonadota > Alphaproteobacteria > Paracaedibacterales > JAKBAR01 > JAKBAR01. The sequence continues at coordinate 1,894 of JAKBAR010000057.1, forward strand.
CCTTGATTTTGGGTTGGCGTGGCAGCAAAAGTATTTTGCACGCTTTGGGCTGCATACGAAACCAAAGCTCGAGCTGCCTGAAATTGGGGCACCTATTGTGAATAAAAATCCCACAGAGGCAACGCTTATTAGCAACTCATTCGGGTATGGTATTTCTGTGTCTCCCCTTCAAACCTTTCAAGCGGTTGCAGCACTTGTGAATCATGGTGAGTTTCGTCACTTGACACTTTTAAAGCAAAAAATGCCTGTTGTGGGCGCACCTATTGTCAGCAAGGAAACATCTGCGGGGATTCGCAATGTCATGCGTCATGTGGTGACAGGCGGCTCTGGCCGCTCTGCAGAGGTTGAAGGCTATCACGTGATTGGGAAAACAGGTTCAGCGCACATTGTGCGGGGTAAGCGGTATCACGCAAACGATAAAACAACATCTTTCATCGGGGCGTTTCCTGGTAAAAATCCACGCTATCTTCTGCTTGTAATGTTGGATTCTCCCAAACCTACCCCTAAAACCCATGGATTTTCAACGGGTGGATGGAATGCGTGCCCGACAGCTGGAAAAATGATCGCGCGCCTTGCACCAATGCTTGGCATTTCCCCTGATTTCGATTATAAGGATCCCATGGGAGGGGATGTTAAAGTGATAAATCATGTCGCTGATTAAATTTTTAAGCGATATAGGTGTCGACTCAAAGGGGCTTTCTTTTCAAGGAAGTCAGAGTAATGACACCGGACAAGGAGGGCTTATGACATTTACTGGTATTTCTCAAGACACGCGCCAATTGAAAAAGGGTGAAATTTTTTTTGATATTATCGGATGTTCAGATCGTGTTAGATCCGCTATTCATTTAGGTGCTGCGGCGATTATCTCACCTGTAAAAGAGACGTTTAATACGTCGATACCCTTTATCTATACAGACAACCCCCGTTTAATGTTTGCACGCGCCTGTGATGTTCTTTTTCAAAAGCAGCCTGATATTATTGCGGCGATCACTGGGACCAATGGTAAAACATCAACGGCAGATTTTATCAGACAACTTTATCTTTCTTTAAAAATACCTGCGGCAAGTATTGGAACACTTGGAGTGAAGGGAGCGCAGACATCCTTTGAGATTCCCTCGCTGACGACATTGGATGCGTATCATCTTCATAAAGTTTTAGCGGATCTTGCGGAGAAAAATATTGATGCGGTGGCTCTTGAGGCGTCGAGTCATGGATTAGATCAGTACCGTCTTGATGGTGTGAGAGTAAAATATGCCGTTTTTACAAACCTGACGCAAGATCACTTGGACTATCACCAGACGATGGATCACTATTTTCAAGCCAAAACCCGTCTCTTCCTTGAGGTGATGGATGCATCGGGCATTGCGATTATTAATAAAGATGACACGTATGGTCAAGAGCTGCTTGACCTCTGTCAGGAGAAAAAGATACGCACTTTTTCCTATAGCTTGGAGGATGCGAGTGCGGATTTGTATGGTTCTATTGAGCAAATTCACGGCCATGGGCTTCGAGTTTCAATCAAAGCGTTTGATCACCAGATCACGGTAGATATTCCTGTGGTGGGGCTTTTTCAAGTTGCAAATATTTTGGCGGCTGTGGGCGTTATCTTGGCTTCAACGCCGCATAAGTTATCGGATATAAAATCCGGCCTTGAAAAACTTCAAAGTCCATCGGGTCGTATGGATTATGTGGGCAAAAGTATTTTGGGAGGATGCGTTTTTGTCGACTATGCGCATACACCAGATGCGTTGAAACGTGCGCTGCAATCTCTTCGGGCCCACACGGCCAACCAAATTCATGTGGTTTTTGGTTGCGGTGGCGATCGTGATCGTTCCAAGCGGTTGCTTATGGGAGAGATTGCTAAAAAATGGGCTGACCGTGTGATTGTAACGGATGATAATCCACGGACAGAGGACCCTAAAACTATTCGACAAGCTGTTCTTCTTGGGTGTCCAGAGGCCTTGGAAAAAGCGGATCGTGAAGAGGCGATCGCCACTGCTATTGCTGCGTTAAAGGAGGGCGATAGCCTTCTTATTGCAGGTAAAGGTCACGAGCAAGGGCAAATGATTGGCAAGGAAAACAAACCTTTTTGCGATAGAAAAGTAGCTTTAAAATATTTAAAAGGAGTTTAGAATATGAGAAAAAAAGTTTTAATTTTGAGTTGTCTGATGTTGCACGGTGCTTTGGCAAAGGAAACACCCGATGTTTTCACTCCTCAGACAATCCTTGCTGATGGTGTAGATAGTACGGTATCCAAAAATCCTTATACAGGCGAAGAAGGTCCGGCGCGTAAGGGAACGGTGGCTGCAACTGTTAATAATGTTTTTCTTTTGAATCAAGCCCTCTTAGCACCAACGCCAGATGCGTCCCACATCGAATCTTTGACTCAGACGATGCGAGCACTTGTACCTTCTCTTAATGTAATTGGAATGTTTAATTTTTTTAGTGTGGACGAGTGGCTGAGTGACAATAGACAACCGGGACGTATCCTCGTAGCGATTTTGTATTTACAGCACTCTCCTGAAAAAGTGACAGAAACCATCCGTCAAAGGTTGGATGTCATTCGGTCAACGGCGGCTATTGCTTTTTTGACGCGTGAGATTGATGCTCTCTTAGGGTGCCGTTAAAAAAAATGAGGGGCAGGGGAGAGCGTAAAACCCTCTCCCACATCCTACGCCACTAGTATTCTTCGCGGATTTCTGAAAAATGGTCATTATTCTCTTTGTTATTGTTATCATCTTCAACGAGTTCTTCGTTATCCGAATTGTTATTCATTATATTTTTTTAGATGAGGGTTATTTTTCATATTTTCTTTTAGGCTTTCTTCGAGGTCATCTTCAAGGAGTTCGTTATAATGATCTTTTCCTTCAGCTATCTCTATGATATGATCTAATGCTTTTTCTTGCTGATCTAGTTGTTCTAGATTTTTTTCAATATTTTTTACTTCTTCACTGAGATTTTTGTTATCAATTTCAAGGTTTTTAGATGCATCCTTGCTGATATTTTTTTTAGCAATATCCCTAATAAGATAGAGTTTCTTTACTAACTCCTCTCTTTCCTTTTGAATTTTTTGTTTTTTAGATGGAGCAGTAGTGAGAATGTATTTAGCTCTGTTTTTTATCAATTTTTCTTTCTCTTGTGTTTTTAACTCCAAGATCTGCGTATATTCCTCTATTTTTCGGGTTATTTCGTCAATTTCCCCATTAATATTTAGAATTTTTTCCTCAAGGGTCACAAAATCTTTGATTGCCTCGTTTATGTCTTCTTCTTCTTGTGAGGAATTATTGAAGGAATTATTGATAGTGTGTTCCTCATCTATTCCGCTTTCATCATCACTGCTCCAGGACGGTGTCACTTCCCCGCAACATAGAAGGAGAGAAAGCGCAAGTGTTTTGTAAATATTTTTCATAAATCTATGCCTTTTGTGAATGAATCACTTATGATTATAATTTATGAAAGTTAATGTAAAGTAAAAAATGTATAAAATAATTTACAAATTTTTATAAATAGGAAATTGAGTGCAAAGCGTGATGACTTTTTCCTTCACAGAAGCAATCGTTTTTGTAAAATTTTCACTCTCATGGCCATGAACGCGCAAAGTTTCTAAGACCTCCATGATGTATTCTGCAATCAAAGTAAATTCAGATTCCTTGAAGCCACGCGTTGTGCAAGCGGGGCTGCCAAGGCGAATGCCGGAGGTGATGAGCGGTCCTTTAGGATCAAAAGGAATACTATTTTTATTGCACGTCATATGCGCTTCTTCCAAAGCATTTGTAGCATCGCGGCCATTAAGACCAAGAGGGGTTAAGTCCACCAAAACCATGTGAGAGTCCGTGCCACCACTGACAAGGGAAAGCCCTTTGTGTGTCAGGACATCGCCCATAGCTTTTGCATTTTTAATAACCTGATGGGCATATTCCTTAAAATTTGGATGAAGTGCCTCGCCAAACGCCACAGCCTTTGCGGCAATAACGTGCATAAGTGGGCCCCCCTGAAGTCCAGGGAAAACAGCAGAATTAATTTTCTTAGCGATATCCTCATCATTGCAAAGAATAATACCACCGCGGGGCCCACGAAGGGTTTTATGTGTTGTGGATGTGACAACATGGGCATGGGGAATAGGCGAGGGGTAAACACCGCCGGCAACAAGGCCTGCAAAGTGCGCCATATCCACCATAAGATACGCACCGACTTCATCGGCAATCGCACGCATTTTTGCAAAATCAATCGTGCGCGGATAGGCGGATCCCCCCCCAATAATAAGCTTAGGCCGATGTTTGAGGGCAAGTGCTTTAATCTCCTCATAGTTCATCAAGTGGGTGAGGGGATCCACACTATAACTTACAGGATTGAACCATTTTCCAGATAAATTCACAGGCGATCCATGGGTAAGATGTCCTCCACAGGCCAGGTCTAGCCCCATAAAAGTATCACCAGGATTGAGTAATGCTAAGAACACAGCCTGATTTGCTTGAGCGCCTGAGTGAGGCTGAACATTGGCAAAAGCACACCCAAAAAGCTCTTTAACCCGTGCAATGGCAAGACTTTCTACCGCGTCAACATATTCACATCCGTTATAAAAGCGTTTTCCTGGATAGCCTTCTGCATATTTATTCGTCAGCACAGAGCCTTGAGCGCTTAAAACGTCGTTGGATACAATATTTTCAGAGGCAATCAGCTCTATTTGATTTTGCTGACGGACAAGTTCACGGTCAATCATTGAAAAAATAGCAGTGTCAGAGTGCATCATGGGGGTGCCTTTTTAACGGATAAGCTGGCTGCATTATAATCACTTCATGGTTGAAAGACTATATCTTTAAGGGGGTGGTAGAGATTGATATGTTATTTGGTAATCTACGTTTTTTAGTAAATTATGGGATTAGAATATTAATGTTAATAAAAAGTTCCATTTTTTGTGAAAAAAATACAGAAAAATAGTGATTTTTAATCAATGAGTATCATATTTGATAGTTTTTAAGATCAATGGGGGAAAGTGATTTTCTCTGTAAAAAAGCCACTTTTTCCGATGAAACACACCGCTTTTGATGCTTTTTTTCATGATTTTACGCGATTTTTTCGCTTTTATGGGCCTTTTTTGATCGCAGTAGTGCATATTTGAGTTGTTTCGCATGAGAAGTACGCCTTTTTTGAGGTAATTTTGGTGATT
>JAKBAR010000013.1 GCA_021808925.1 Pseudomonadota bacterium
AAGGGGTATAAGGGTATTTTAGCGTTCCCAGGCTATAACTAACCGTCACAGACGGACCTCAATCAGGGTGAGATCATCGTTCAATTTGATGTCACCCAGCATGTCCAGGTGGCCACGAATCGTAGCCACCAAATTTTTTCCCTGGAGCTCGTCGATGAAGGAGGGGAGAAATTCCGGCAGCAAACACACGCCGGGCAGGGATTTGGGCTCCCACAAAAGGTCGCTGTACAGCACGATAGAACTGCCGCTTGGCGTCTCCATGGCGCGCTCGGGATAGGCCGCACTGGCGCTCACGCCCATGGGCAAACCAGACCCATCCCCCACCCAAAAAGCCCGCTTTTCCGGGGTATAGAGAATCGGATCAGGCGCACTCGCACCGACGTAACGAAAGGTTTTTTTCTCCGTGTTGATAATCCCCATCAAAAGCGTCGCAAACTGCCCCACATTCACCATTTCATGGAACCGTCTTGCATAAAAAAACTCTCTTTTTTTCATGAAACGCGCTATAGTCAAGGAAAATAAATCACACATTACCTCAAGGAGAAGCCTGTGCTTGAAAACCTCCACCTCACGACAGAAAAGGATGCCCTCATGACAGAGACGGATCTTGTGAATTCAAACTCAAATGATAATAAAAAAGTCCTTGTGACCTTGGATATTAACGAGATTATGGCGCTCATCCCCCATCGCTATCCCATGCTTTTGATTGACCGCCTTGAAATTCTTGCCTTTTCAGAAAAAGCCATTGGCATTAAAAATGTATCGATGAACGAGTGGTATTTTGAAGGTCATTTTCCAGGAAAACCGATTATGCCAGGTGTTCTTATTGTTGAGGCCATGGCCCAAGCAGCAGCAGCCCTTGTGATGAAATCCATGGAGGTTGATGGCGTAGATCTTGCCAGTAAGCTTGTTTATTTTATGGCCATCGAGGAAGCTAAATTCCGTCGCCCTGTGGTGCCAGGAGATGCGCTTCGCCTTCACGTGACAAAAGAAAAAAGCCGCGGCCCTGTGTGGCGCTTTAAGGGCGAAGGTATTGTGGATGGAAAAATTGCTAGTGAAGCTAATTTTACAGCGATGATTGTGGATCGGTAGGTTTTTATGTCCATTGCAACGATCACAGATCTTAAACCATCGATTCACCCAACAGCGATTATTTCGAATACAGCCGTTATTGGCGATCATGTCAGCATTGGCCCCTACTCTTATGTAGGAGACCACGTTCATGTCGGCGCCCATACCACTCTTAAAGCCCATGTTGTCATAGAATCCTATACGACAATTGGTGAGCACTGTACGGTTCACCCCTATGCCGTGATTGGCAATGATCCTCAGTCCGTTAGTTATAAGGGCGAGCCTACAAAAACAATGATTGGTCATCACACAGTCATCCGCGAACATGCAACGATTAATCGCGGTACAGTCCAAGGACGTGGTGAGACGCGCGTTGGGAATCATTGTTATCTCATGACGTCCTGTCATATTGCCCACGATAGTATCGTTGGCGATTATGTTCAGTTTGCTAATTGCGCAACCATTGGCGGTCACGTTGTTGTGGGCGATTATGCCATTCTTGGAGGACTTTGTGCAGTGCATCAGTTTGTCCGTATCGGCCATCACGCCATGATCAGCGGCATGGCCGGTGTGAAATATGATGTCATTCCTTATGGCCTTCTCAGTGCAGAGGATACAAAGCTAAGCGGTTTGAATCTTATTGGTCTTAAACGTCGTGGTTTTTCAAGTGATGAAATCCAAAGCATCCGCCGTGCGTATAATGAACTTTTCGACCACAAGGAAAAACCTTTTATCGAACGCCTTGCGGATGTAAAGAAATTTTACAAAGATTCAAAGGCTGTTGAGCAACTTTTGCACTTTATCGAGGAACAATCCGATCGCTCGCTTTGTTTTCCTTCGGACTAAGCAAGAGATCATCTCTATTTTATCTTAAGCATTTTAAAAATATTAATCATTTCATATTACTAAAAAACTAAAAGACCATTTTTTTTAATGAGTTGTTTACTTTTTTTGTGTAAGAATGCCCAAAGAAAATCATTCAAGATTGGCTTTGGAAAATATGAAATTATTCATCAATTTTTTGTCTTTTTTGATTATTTCATTAGCACAATGTGCGCATGCAAGCAATAATGAGTACTCAGCGTATATAAAAGATATCAAAAATCAGCTCAACCCAGATACGTATACTTACTGTGCAAAAAAGGAAGTAGCCTTTAATCCAGAAATCTTCACAGAGGGCAATGGCCCTGAGGCTTTATTTATGACAGGGATGTATTATTTCATGATGGGAGAAAAGCCTCCCAAATATCTAAAGGTCTTTGAAAAAGCAGCAGAGGGGGGAAGCAATAGCACAGGAGACGATAATAAGACATGTGACAATTATGCCTGTTTAGTGCTGGGTATTTTTTATAAAGAGGGAGCCTTTGGCATCGAGAAAAACCCAGAAAAATCAGAAAATTATTTCATCAAAATTACGCATATTAAAAATTCTACATTTGAAAGAGAAAATTTTTTAAAACTTATTCATGATTTTCATAAACACCTCTTTCATTCTAATGAGTATAAAAAAAATATTAATCAAAGTTTTCTATCTGAATTTGATACTCTTTTTACCCTCAAGGAAAAAAATGAAGAAGAGATAATAAAAATCAATGTCATTGAAGAAAAAAAGAATGAAATCAAAAAAGATTTTGATTTAGGTAAGAAAAAAAAATCTCTTATAAACGCTATTTTCGGTAAAAAAAATAAAAAAGAAACTAATAATAAAGAGGATAAAAAACTCCAATCATTTTTGAATGACACTCATAATCAAAGTAAAAGACGACAATCTATCATCGGCGCTTTTCTAAAGAATAATAAAAAGAAGGAAGATAAGGAAAACAATAATAAAAATCTAATCAGTCAAACGCCTCTGACGAAATTTAATTCTTTTGGAAAAATAGACGACAAAAAATGAGATTAAAAATGAGTCCAATTTGAAAAAAGAAGATTCATTTTAAGATTTAAGAGAGGGCGTGTGCTCCTCTCTTAAAAAGGCATTTTGAACCCAGGAGGCAAGGGCATACCCGCTGTGGCTTTGCTCATTTCCTCTGCACTTTTCGCTTCGACCTTTGCGCGTGCATCATTAAGAGCCGCTGTGATGAGGTCCTCGAGCATCTCCGCGTCATTCGGATCAATAATCTTAGGATCAATTTTAATCTTAAGCACGTCGAACTTTCCATTCATTGTCACCTCGACCATGCCTGCACCTGAGTTGCCCTGGACCTCAATCAACGCAATTTTTTCTTGCGCCTCATTCATCTTTTGCTGCATTTTTTGAGCCTGCTGCATCAGCCCTTTCATATTTCCAAACATTTACTATCCTTTTGAGTATTTTATCTGATGTTCTCCCACAATAGCATTGACGCTCAAAAAGCGCGATAAGAAAGGATCATCACTGTAAAATAGTTTATTTTTCCCTTTAAATATGAAGCTGTTTTGATTGCGTCTTAACGATGAAATTGCTAAAATGACGACAAAAATACCCCCCATTCTCACGCATACACATCAAGGAAAATCAATGGCGAAATCGCAACAAAACGTGGCTCTTCTCATGGGAGGATGGTCAGCAGAACGAGAGGTTTCCTTAAGTTCGGGCGGAGAAATTGCCAAAGCTTTGGAGAAAATGGGGCACGCAGTCCGTGTGATCGATGTAACCGACGACTCTGAAGCGCTTTTGCAGCATTTAACGCCCCGTCCTGATGTTATTTTTAATGCCCTTCATGGCACGGGCGGTGAGGATGGTGTAATCCAAGGATTTCTTGATGTTTTAAAAATTCCCTATACGCACTCGGGCGTTGCGGCTTCAGCGATTGCTATGGATAAGGTTTTATCGCGCAAAATCTTTGAGCATCATGGCATCCCAACACCTCCTTGGGCTCTTGTTAAACGCATGAGCCTTAAGGATCATCTACCTTTTGAGAAACCTTTTGTGATTAAACCCCTCAAAAATGGCTCCAGCCGTGGCGTTTACATTGTAAAAGACACATTGCCTGAAGAAATTTTTTCAGACGCTTGGGCTTTTGGTGACGATCTTCTCATTGAAAAATATCTGCCAGGACGAGAGATTCAGGTAGGTGTTTTAGGTGAAAAAGCTCTTGGTGCCATTGAAATTTGCCCCAAAACAGAATTTTACGACTATCAAGCCAAATACACGGAGGGTTTTGCAGAGCATATTATGCCTGCAGGTCTTTCAAAAGATGATTATGATCACGTTCTGGAGCTTGGCCTCAGAGCACATAATGCGTTAGGTTGCCGCGGGGTTAGCCGTGTCGATTTTATTTTTTATGAGGGTACCTTTTACCTTTTAGAGGTGAATACACATCCTGGGATGACCCCTTTGTCGCTTGTTCCTGAAATTGCGGCCTATAAGGGCCTCTCTTTTGAAGATGTTCTTCAGCATTTGCTCAATCATGCTACCTATAGGACATAAATGTAATGCGGGTTTCACGCCTTAAACTATCGCGCAAGAAAAACCCAAAGAGCTATTTTTTAGCCCCCTTTCTTCTTTTTTTAAGCCGGTTTCGTCGTCGTTTTTTTCTCATCAGCCCTCTTTTTATCATAGGAGCTTTGAGCGTAACGTGGCAATTCGGTTATATTCAATCTTTTTATGATTCTTTGGCGACAAAAACCTCTGATCTTTTAAGCCGGTGCGGCTATCGCTTTCATGATATTTATATTCAAGGGCGCACATTTACAACCATGCAGGAAATTTTGCAGGCTGTGAATATGTATCAAGGAGATCCTAGTTTTAAATACAGCCCATCAGATATTAAAAATCGTTTGGAGCAACTCCCCTGGATTGCTAAAGCGGATGTGCGACGTGAACTTCCAGGTGCCCTGCATATTCATATGAGTGAGCGTAAACCCATTGCTCTATGGCAGCATCAGCAGCGCTTTTACCTCGTAGATGAAGAGGGTATTGTTATTCAAGCCTCTATGCTCCCCCAATTTCAACATCTTCCCATTGTTGTGGGGCAAGACGCTCCCTTGCAGACACCTAAAATCTTAGCCATGCTCGGTCATTATAAGGAAATTTTAACACGCATCACAGGCATTGTACGGATGAATAAACGTCGATGGGATCTTATCCTTCATAAAAAATTGACAATTAAACTCCCAGAAACACAGGTAGAAGCAGCGCTGGCACGTTTAAATTTTTTGTTAGAGGCGCATAAAATTAATCTCGACGAAGTGACAGTTATTGATCTCCGTTTGCAAAAACAACTTATTGCCAAAGTATCCCCCCATGCAGCCGCTCGTCTCAAGCTTAAGGGTGTGAGTGCTTAAACATTAATTTAGAGTAGCAAGATTCTACTTTTTATCGCTCGCATCTTTCGGCGTGAACACAAACTTAGCAATCAAGGACTCTAAACTAATGGAGGGCTGTGTATAAACGATTGTCTCCCCATTTTTTAAATAGTGCTCGCTTTCTCCAGGAACAATTGCCACATACTTAGACCCCATAAGCCCATCACTCGCAATCTCCGCAACGGAATCCACCGGAATGTTATAATCCTTATCAAAGCCAAAGGTAAGCTCCGCCAAAAGATTTTCCCCAGCAAAACGAATGCCTGTCACCTCACCAACCTTCACCCCACGAAGCTTGACATCGCTGCCCATTAAAATGCCATCTACACGCTCAAACTTAGCATTCAGATGAAATGTTTGATAACTCGCTATGGTCGTATTGGCCTTGTAGGCATAGTTGAAAAAAATCCCCGCAACCAAAAGCACAAAAGCACCCATAATCATTTCAAGATAATTTGTACGCATCAAAATGCAGATATCCTTATTTTTCCATATAGCTTTTGGCCATCCACCGGTATTTTTCAAGGTGATTAACGAGATCAATGAGAATATCTTGTGTCACAAGATCACCAGATTTTTCACACATGCCCCAGAGGCTTTTCCCTTGAGAGATGACAGTCTCGCAATTTTTTATAAAAATCTCAACGACTTTTAGCTCTCTTAATGAAATCTCCGAGGAATCTTCGAGCTCTTGCAAGCGGTGGATATCAGAAAGAGTGCCTGGGGCATAGTCATCGCAGGCACGAATGCGCTCCGCAAGCGTATCAATATGTTCAAAAAGATCTTTATAAACCATTTCAAAAAAACCATGGAGTTGGAAAAAGTGATGCCCTTTCACATTCCAATGAAAGCCTTGAACCTGGGTAAAAAGAGCATAGACATTGCTCATTAAAATTTTCATAGGGTGCATATAATGCTCTGTCATTTTTATCGACTCTCTAAACATATCTTTATGCTTTAAGTCTACGCCTCATATCTTAAAAAAAGATTAATATCTTAAAAAAAAATACCCCGACCAAAGGGGGAGCAAGGTCGGGGTACTGAGCTCCCTTCTGACAAAGGAGCACCGCCGCGGAGGAGCCCTTTCAGACTCAACTCAACGCCTACGGGTACATATACAGCTCTGCGCGCCGTATTTCTTCTGACGTAATAGGAGGGGGAACAATATCTTGTCCTCTCTTGTCCTCTTCAACAAGAGCTAATTCTTTTTTATTATCAGGCTCTCCTGGTTCATGGGTCAGCTCTTTTTTAAGCGCTGGATCCACTACATTTTCAACAATTGCTCTCTCTTCCAATTCTTTTTCTAGAGCCTTTTGAGCCATGGCGGCATGGGGATCAATGGGCGTTACAGCATCATCCGGTGTGGGACTGTGTGGCGCTGGCACACCATCCTCAATATCCCCCTCTCTTAGCCTTAGGCCTTCCTCCGATGCCTCTTCAATCCAAGGAAGTGCGATTGTTTCCTTAAGGCTCGTTCCATGACTTTTAAAGTAATCCTTTAAAACCGTGTTATCTTTTTTCTCCGTATCATAAGGCGATGGGGCCACCTGAGACCCCTCCCCTGTCTTTTCAGGGGCATAAGGCGCACTATTTTCAGAAGGTTCTGCCGCAAAGCTCAGCCCTGCGCAAAAATTTACAAAGATTAAGAAAAACCAGCGCATCATATCTCTGCCCATCACATTATTTAAAATTTCCCTCTAAGGATCAGACTAACGCTTAAATATTAATAAAAAGTTAATATATTTCCCCTAAAACACTCTGTTTAAAAAAATAATATTATGAGGATAACCCCTTGTTTTTTGGGCATAAGGCCCCTATCTTAAAGGAAAAATCCTTTCTTTTAGATCATTATGTTGACCCTTACACAGGCTGCGGCGGCACGTATTTCCGCCATTAATGCAGAAAATAAAAATCAAAAACGCCTGCGTATTGCCGTTCAAGGGGGCGGGTGCTCCGGCTTTCAATACACATTTCTTATGGATGATGCCGTTTTAATGGATGATCACATTTTTTCACATCAGGATGCCGAAATTATTATTGACGAAATGTCCCTTTCTCTTCTGGGTGGAAGCACACTCGATTATCAAGATGATCTTGCCGCATCGATGTTCACCATCACAAATCCAAACGCTAAAACGGGGTGTGGATGCGGTAATTCTTTTAGTATTTAATATTCTTTTCATTCATCATTGGCCTCCTCTTAGGCCTTTTCACGCGCATGAAAATACCGTACAAAGAAAGAAGTTTCAGAAAAAAAGAGCCATCGTCCGTGACAACATTATTCCAAAAACAGGCAAAAACACTGACCATTGCTTCGTGGAATGTGAACTCTGTCCGCGCAAGACTCCCGGTTTTAGAGAGCTGGCTACGCCTACACAATCCTGATGTTGTGTGTCTACAAGAAACAAAATGCGAGGATAAAAATTTTCCCACAGAAGTGTTCTCGGACCTTGGATACAATAGCGCGCATTTTGGCCAAAAAACGTTTAATGGTGTGGCTATTTTATCTAAATTTCCTTTTGATGAAATTGTGCGCGATATTCCAAATCTTGAGCATGATCAGGCGCGTTATATCGAGGCAGGCATCAGCGCCTTTGGTCAGTATTTTCGCGTTGCATCCATCTATGTCCCCAACGGTCAAGAGGTTGGCAGTGACAAGTATGATTATAAATTAAAATACCTTGAGGCCTTAAGGTTGCACATGCAGCATCTTTTGAGCTATGACGAGATGGCTCTTTTTTGTGGCGATTATAACATCGCGCCTACGGATAATGATGTCTATGATCCAGCGTCTTGGCATGAGAAAATTTTGTGCAGTACACCTGAACGCAAGGCCTTTGCAGCACTCACCCACCTTGGCTACACCGATATTTTAGGATTTGTCGCTCCCCCCCCCTATACATGGTGGGATTACCGTGCAGGAAGTTTTCAAAAAAATCAGGGTCTTCGCATTGACCACATTTTAGCCTCACCAAAAGCAAGCGACCGTGTCCTTTTCAATGAAACAAAAGTCGACAAAGACGTACGAGGTCTTGAAAAATCTTCTGATCATGCGCCTGTGATCGTCGCCCTCACACTTTAAACGATTCGATAACATCTTTAAGATGTGTATTTTTAGCTACCATCCTCAAATCAGTTATGCTATAGATGGGACATCAAATTATGTTAATCATTGTTAAAAATAATGAAAAGAACTTTTCAGCCTAGTAATCTTGTACGCAAACGTCGTCATGGTTTTCGCGCACGTATGGCCACTGTGGGTGGACGCAAAATCATCGCTAACCGTCGTAGAGCAGGTCGCAAAAAACTTTCGGCCTAGTCTTTAGAGATAAACCCATGAAAGAGGTGCGCCTTAAAAAACGTTCTGAATTCATGGCTTTGTCAAAAAGTCGCCAATCTGTTTTTATGCCGCATTTTATTGTCCAATATCTTTTTAAAGAGGCGCAGGGATTTCCGCGCTTTGGATATACGGTTTCTAAAAAAGTAGGGAATGCCGTTGCACGTAATCGTGTAAAACGAAGGCTTCGTGAGCTTGTGCGCCTTACACTCAAAAAAAATCACGATTTTTTTACTCTCTCTTATGATATTGTTTTTATTGCACGTTCATCGGCGCGACAAGCACCGTTTGATGAGCTTATCAAGCATTTTGAGGATGCTTTGATGCGGATTACCTCCTTTCATACTTAAATTTTTTTATGTAAAAAGGCCTGTTTCCATGATTCAACGTTTGTGTATTTTTCTAATACGTATTTACCGCTGGGGTATCAGCCCCTTTAAAAGACAAAGCTGTCGTTTCGAGCCGAGTTGCTCTTTGTACGCCATTCATGCTATAGAATATCATGGTGTCATCAAGGGCATAACACTTGCGGTTAAACGCCTGTTGCGTTGCCACCCCTTTTCAAAAACCCACGGGTATGATCCTATCCCACCCTCTAATCGAATGAAGCATCCATGAACGAACAAAAAAATCTTATCCTTGCCGTTGTCCTTGTTATCGGTATTCTTTTTGGCTTTCACTATTTTTATGAGCAACCCAAAGCACAGCAAACCCTTGCAGCACGCCAAGAGAACAAAGAGTTGAATGCAAAAGATACACAGTCCCCCCAAGAGGCCCTCGGTTTAGCCCATACACTGACAGAACTTAACCGTGATGAGGCGATTGCAAAGGGAAAACGCATTGTCATTAAAACAAACAAACTTGAGGGGTCGATTAATCTTGTAGGTGGCGTCATCGATGACCTCAAGCTCAGGGATTATAAAGAAACCACAGACAAAAATAGCCCTGATGTAATATTGCTGAGCCCCTTTCAGACAAAAACCGGTTACCTTGGCTTTACGTCCTGGAAATCCCTGGATAAAAACACTCCTCTTATCCTTCCTCAAACGGACACCGTATGGCATACAGAGAGCACAGAGCTTGGTGTTGGAAAACCTGTAAAACTCATTTACACCAATGGAAAAGGACAAACATTTGAGCGCACTATTAGTGTTGACGATCATTATATGTTCACCATTGAGGATAAAATTATTAATAACACCGCAAATCCTCTTACACTCAAACACATTGCAACCGTTGAACGCCACGATATCCCCGTTTCTGCACAAAGTGGTTTTATTCTTCACGAGGGTGCCATTGGTGTGGTGAATGGTAAACTCCACGAGGTTGACTATTCCGACATGACGCTTGAGCCCAAGCCACAAGATACTTATTTTACAAAAGCAAAACGCAGTTGGATTGGTTTTACGGATAAATACTGGCTCACAGCCCTTATTCCAACGCCTGATAAAGAATCCACAATGGTTTTTCTCGGCAATCACGATAAAAAAATCTATCAAGTCCTTGCAGAAAGCCAAGCGGTTACTCTTGAAGGCGGTAAAGAAGCCACTGAATCGGTTCATTTTTTTGCCGGAGCCAAGGTTCTTGAACTTTTGGATATGTACGAACAGAAGCTTGGTTTTGATAAGTTTGATCTTGCTGTTGACTTTGGATGGTTTTATTTTCTCACAAAACCGATGCTATCTTTCCTTCAGTTTTTGCACAACCTCCTTGGAAACTTTGGTCTCGCCATTCTTGCCCTTACAGTGATTGTTAAAATTATATTTTTCCCTCTTGCCAATAAATCTTACAGATCCATGAGCCGCATGCGCGCCTTTGCACCTCAGATTGAAGCGCTCAAAGCACGCTATGGCAATGATAAAATGAAACTGAATCAAGCCATGATGGAGCTTTATAAAAAAGAACAGATCAACCCTATGTCGGGCTGTTTGCCCATGATTATTCAGGCCCCTGTGTTTTTCTGTCTATATAAAGTCCTCTATGTATCGTTAGATATGCGCCAGGCCCCTTTTTACGGATGGATCCACGATCTTTCCATTCCTGATCCTACGTCGCTTTTTAATCTTTTTGGCCTGCTCCCCTTTACACCACCGCACTTTTTGCAAATTGGTGCATGGCCAATTATTATGGGCGCGAGTATGTTTCTGCAGCAAAAACTTAATCCTCAGCCGGCGGACAAGGCACAGGCAACGATGTTTATGATTATGCCGCTTTTTATGACCTTTCTCTTTGCAGGTTTCCCAGCAGGGCTTGTTATCTACTGGGCGTGGAGCAATATCCTTGGAATCCTTCAACAATGGATGATTATGCGTATGGAAGCAAAGCGTGTGCGCATACAGAAAAAATAGAGAGACAATAGAGAGGCATTAACCCTCTCTTAATCTTTTATTAACCTTTATCACGCTATCCTATCCTCGTTACCCACAATGACGAGGATTTTTTATGCGCCTTATAACACTTGCAACCGTCATGCTGTCTTTCACATCCATTTCATCCATCAATGCGGGGGATTGGCGTATACATGATTTTTATCCTGAGTCTAATGGTCAGTTCAATCCCAATGACAGAGGCTTTCTACGTATTCTTCCGTCTGAAAATATGTCGAGTGCTAGCCTCATAGGATATAAAAAAAATGAAGAGGAAGAAAAGGATTATGATTATTCAAAGTTTTTGTCCTATATTCAAGTTAGCGATGAATCCTTTTCACACACTCGATGGGGCTCTGTAGGCCTGCTTTCCAATAATCATGATACTCAAATCATCTACCGAGTGCCTTTAATAGAATTTTCTTTTGAGGAAAAGGATGACAAAAAATCACCTGCCGAAGAAGCCTGGGAATTCTTTTTAAAAGAAACAAATCCTAAGGAAAATCTTGGAGAGACGGAGAAAAATGCGAAGGATAACTTAGAGGGAGCCTTAAAAGATCTCGACCTAACCTCCAACGACCTCGATTTAGTCTTAAAAGAATTTTACGATGAAATTGATGAGGAAGAGGATGAAAAGGATGAAGAAAATCTCAAAAAGTCCGTTGTGCTTTCTTTTCAAAATAAAGAGTGAAGAGATCGCCTTTTTAGTGTTTACTCCTCTCAGAACATATCTATAATTTTTAATCACTTATGACCTATCGCGTTCTTGCGCTTACGCTTTTTCCCGAAATGTTTCCAGGGCCTCTTGACTATTCTTTGGCAGGAAAAGCGCTTAAAGAAAAAAAGTGGGAGATAGAGACGATAAATCTGCGTGATTTTGGGCTTTCAAAACATAAAAATGTGGATGATACCCCCTATGGCGGTGGCCCAGGCATGGTGATGCGCCCGGATGTTATCGATGCAGCGCTCCAAAAAGCCCATGCGCATGCTCCCTCGAATAAGATAATTTATTTTAGTCCTCGTGGCGTTCCCCTCACACAAAACCTGGCCCAAGATTTTGCAGCGCTTTCTGGGGTGACACTTTTGTGTGGCCGTTTTGAAGCGGTGGATCAGCGCGTCATTGACAAATGGGATTTGATGGAAGTAAGTCTTGGGGATTATATTCTTTCCGGCGGTGAAGTTGCAGCGCTCACTCTCTTAGATTGTATTGTGCGCATTCTTCCCGGTGTCATGGGCAACCGAGAATCGGATGAGGAGGAAAGTTTTTCAAAAGATCTTCTTGAATATCCCCATTACACGCGCCCTCATTTGTGGGAAAATAGAGCTGTGCCAGAGATTTTACTCTCAGGCGATCATGAAAAAATCAAGACCTGGCGCCGCGAACAGGCCGAAATTATCACACAACAGCGCCGCCCTGATTTGTTCGAAAAATATCAATCACGCAAGGATAAAAACTAATCCTTATCCTCTTGCTCAAGCGTGATATCGACAATGCCTTCCCCTTCATAAAAATTTATTATCTTGGCCTCGTAAACAATTTTTTGATGCATTTCCTTCCACCGCGCATATTCGTTTCTATTTTTAATCTCCTCACCAAGATTTTTATAGTCGTAATAATCATTCTCAAAGGGCGAGAAAAAAGGTACAAAGAAATTTTTTCGCTCTTTTGTATCCACAAGATACTCCTTGTCATCTTTTTTAGAACGGACACTTTGAACCTTGAGAGGGCCAATATCCCGGTGACCATAAATTGCAAAAGAATAACTCCCAGGAACTCCCTTTCCATCAATATATTCTTGATACACCTCAAAATCATCCGTCAAAACCTCAAGGGTATTATTCCCCGTATCGCTCACTCCCATAATGTGATTTTGATACCCAATGGGCATTTTAAATTTAAAATGAATCGTTTTGCTTTTTGGAATAATAAAAAGCCGAGGAACACCAAGTCTTTTGCTATCCTTTAATTTCTCCTGCAAATACAAATTCGGGAACACATAACCAAAAGGAACTTTTCGGACTTTAAAGGCTTCCCACTCCGTCGTGATCAGATTAAAAAGCTTACCATTTTCAGATATTTTGTATTTCCCCTTTACAAAAAAGGGCGCCATTTTCTCCATCATGCGCTGAGCATACGCCCTAATCTCAACAATATTATACCCCCAGTACGGCTCATGAATGTAATTGAGCGCCTTTGAGTATGTTTCCTTGTGTTTTTCTCTAAAGTCGTCCACTTTTTCTTTTAAAGTTGTTTTCTCCTCACTCAGGAGTGTGTAAAGGTTTTCAACCATGGGAAAATTACCCGCTTGATTCGCAATACGGTAGGCTACTTCGATAAAAATAAAAGAACATTCTTCGGGCTCTAAATTCAGCTCCTTCCCTTGATAAATTTCTAAAAATGCCTGAGTCATATCAGGGAGTTCGATCTTTTTTTCATCCATTTTTTTACAGATTTCCTCGGCCATCCATCCCAAATCATTGTAAAAAAGAAGATCAAGACATGTGAGAAATGTCTCATCATGATAAGGTTCATTGAAAAACTCAAAGTTATTGGAATTTTGAATTAAAATATCAGGAATATCCTTATTATTTATTTTCCTCTCGTCATTTTTGGAAAATTTCTTTTTAAATTTTGAAAAATTCCAGAGTGTTTTGCGTGCTCCTTCAGGTACGTAATTCGCAATAGCAAAAAGACTTTCTATGTCTTTGCGAAACTCTACTAAAGCTTTGTTTTCCGATTTTTCCGACTTATCCTCTGAAATACTAATTTCCAATGCGTGTGAAGATGGAAGCACCACAAGGCAAAAAAGAAAGGTAAATACTATTTTTCTAAACATTTTTGAAACATATTTTAAAATCATATTATTCTTGAACATTATATGATTAATTATATTAATAAAAAGTAAAATTCAGGATATTTTTACGCACGGTGGTTCTCTATTCGCGAGATATCTCTTGCTAAAATCTTTTTAGGTTATTAGAATGAGTCCTGTGTAAATTTGAAAAAATTTATCACTCTTCGACGCATAAGATCGTGCCTTAGTCCTGCTTTTTGGCGATCATCCCATAAAAAAATCACCTGAACGGTGCGAAGAATCAGCAGTAAGAACAACCAAGGAGTGCCCCTCCATTGATGAGGGCACTGTAGAATGAAAAGGTGATTTTTTATGAACATTATTCAACAGCTTGAAAGCGAACAAGTCGCACGCCTTACGGAAAATAAACAAGTTCCGATGTTTCGCGCAGGTGACACTGTGCGTGTGCATGTCAAAGTCAAAGAAGGTGAACGCGAGCGCGTACAGCCCTATGAAGGCGTTGTCTTAGGGCGCAAAATGCGCGGACTCAACTCCTCCTTTCGCGTACGTAAAATGTCTTACGGCGAGGGTGTAGAGCGCGTATTTCCTTTGTTTTCCCCCAATATCCGCGTAGAACTTGTCCGCAAAGGTAAGGTCTGCCGCGCAAAATTGTACTATCTTCGTGGTCGTACGGGTAAAAGTGCACGTATTGCTGAGAGCAATCGCACCTACAAAGACTAAGTTTTTATTCCTTTTTTTTTAGAGCACGAAGCCCGAGGATTTTCCTTGGGTTTTTTGCTTTTTAGGGAATTTTTGACGATAATTGCGTAATATTTGAGCTATTTTTCACGAAAAACATAGAATAATTTTTTTGGTTTATTTTTCACGAAAAGAACGGGATTTTTGCCTCATTCCAGCATAAAATCACTATTTTTCCGGAATATCTTCACGAAATTTCAGATTTTTGAGACTGAATCCAGCAAAAGCATTGAAGATTTTTCTAAAATTCCTTTCAGCCCCCCCCTCACGCGGGAGAAAAATTTTAAAAAACATATCGTCAGGACAAACTTAAAAAATCTCGCACCTGAGGCAGTGTTAATTTTTTTTGCTTATTCAACAGAAAATGATCCAACTTTTCCACAGCCTCAAAAAGAGCAGCGTAACGACGATCAATCCGCGCCAACAAATAGTCAACAGCTGCCCGGTCCACACTTATCCCGCGCCCTAAAAAAAACTTATGCGCCAAGGATATCCTCAAAGCCTCGTCCATTTCGTCAATCATAAGAGGGTAAAAAGCCCTCACGCGAGAAGCCAAATCATTTGTGGAAAAAGCCCACTGATTAACCGGCGTTGATGAAAAAAAAGTCACTTTTTTCAAGGCTAAATACTGATGATTAATCAGGTGAAAAAGCCACTCCCCTGGCGCCTTATCCGCATCATCAATGATGATCTCTTGTTTTTCCAAAGTCGATGGCGAGGGAAGATGCGCCGCAGATCCATTCAATATACGCACATGATACGTGCAGGATAAAATCCGCGCGAGGGTGCTTTTCCCTGATTTTTCAGGACCGACAATAAGCATTTGCAGTAAAGGCCACTCTTCATAACGGGCGAGCCAATCACACACATCGCCATTCGCCTGACCATAAATAAGCTCATTTTCATAGAGCTTGGGATGATCAAGGGGAAGAAGAAGTTGCATAAACTATTTTTTAATTAAGAAGGAACACGTTTATAAAAACGGCTTTTGTAATATTCTTCTAAGGCAAGACGTGTAATCGTTCCCACAATCGCCGCCACAGGCAAAGCAACGATCACGCCCATAAAACCAAACCACGTTGCGGCGGCTAAAAGAGAAAAAATAATCCATATAGGGTGCAGGCCGACTTTTTCACCCACAAGTTTTGGCGTCAGAAAATTTCCCTCGAACAAATTCACACACCCAAAAACCACAAGAATTGCCATAATCTGCCACCATCCTTGAAAATGAATTAGTCCGATCATCAGACTTAAAAGAAGACCAATTAATGCCCCTAAATAAGGAATAAAGGCCAAAAAGCCGGTCATAAATCCTACAAAAAACGCATTGGGAAGACTAATCAATGTTAGCAAAAGCGTATATATCAAAATCAGTGTAAGGCACACAGCCACTTGACCTTTTGCATAATCCCCAAGGGTTTTATGAACCCGAAGCGCATAATGACGCACCTTAGGAAGATAGGGCCTTGGAATAAGTTTTCCCACCTGCGCAATAAAACGCTCCCAATCTTTGAGAAAATAAAACATCACAACAGGCGTTAAAATCAAAAGCGAAATCACATTCGCAAAGATCATCCCACTGCCCAGAATGTTAATAAAAAACCCGACGATCACCTGGGCCACATCGCCAACATGGTGCGTAATTTGCGTCTTTAATTGATCCATCGTTGGCAAACCAAAATCCTGGGATAGCCGCTCGATCAGCGGTGTCATCAGCTCAAGAAGTTTATTGCTCATCGTAGGAAGGCTGCGACTAATCACGATCAATTCCTGATGCATATAGGGAATGAGAATCATCAAAAATGTCGCGATAAGACAGATGAAAAAAAGCATCACAACCGCTGTGGCAAGGCCACGACTCAGCCCCATTCGCGTAATGCGGCTCACAAGAGGATTCAGCGTATAGGCACCGATGCACCCCGCTAAAAACGGCAAAAAAATAGCACTTAAGCTGTGAAGAAGCCACACACTCAGAGCGCCTAACCCGATGAGTACCCACTGTGTCAATGTCATGGTGCGATGCTATGAAGGTTTTTTTAAAATCCTAACATAGTTTAAAAGACTCCACATATAGAATAATCCAGAGGCGATAGTTGTCCCCGCCATGATTATACCCGTCATCGAAAGAAGCCCTTGGGGGACTTTGAGCAAAACAAAACTAATGTAGAGGATCTGTAAGCAGGTATTTAATTTACTAATGAAAAGAGGTTTCATTTGAAATTTTGACCGCTGCAAAAGAAGCATCAAGGCTGTGATCAACATAAAACAATCACGAAAGACAACAATCATCATCAGCCAAAAAGGAATCGCCCCTAAAAAATAAAATCCTAAGTAGCTTCCCACAAGAAGAACTTTATCGGCCACCGGATCAAGCAGCTGCCCTAACCTTGATTCTTGGCCTAAACGCCTTGCAAAAAAACCATCGGCCCAGTCCGTCCATGCTGCAATAAAAAAAAGACTAAGCGCCAGAAATTCCCTGGAATAGAACGCACAATACAAAAAAAGAGGGGTGAGAAAAATGCGAAGGAGAGAAAGTCCATTGGGCAATGACACAAAGGCACTTTCTCTCCATCTTAACATCAAGAAAAAACCTTAGCCTACGATCTCAATCTGTGAAAAGAAAAAGGCAATTTCAATCGCAGCATTATCGGTAGAATCGGATCCATGAACGGAGTTCGCTTCAATATTTTCTGCAAACTCTTTGCGAATAGTTCCCTCAGCTGCATTTGCAGGATTTGTAGCGCCCATCACATCACGGTATTTTTGAACAGCATTATCGCCTTCTAAAACCTGCACCACGACAGGACCTGCGGTCATTGAGTTGCACAAATCGCTAAAAAAAGAACGCTCCGCATGCACGCCATAGAATTTTTCAGCCTGTGCACGTGTCAGGTGAATACGCTTTTGAGCAATGATGCGAAGGCCACTTTGCTCGATCAATGCATTGATTTTTCCTGTGAGATTACGACGTGTCGCATCAGGCTTAATGATAGAAAGTGTTTGTTGGGTTGTCATTATAATACAATTTAAAATTATCGGTCTCTGAAATAGTTTTATTACAATCACAGATCTTTCTCAAGAAAATTACGCAGCATCATCCGAAACCCTTTCCAATTTATAAATCCCCTCATAAAATCTATAAAACCACGCTATGCCCTTGAAAAATTTCCAAAAGAACAGGGCGAAAAAATTGAAGATATAGACTGAAAAATAGTTGTTTTTCTCACTTTTTTCTTTTTTAAATGCGCTTAACCGATAATTTTGCTATCATTAGGATGTCTTAGAGCATTGGGAATATTCCTCAAAAATTAAGAAATACAAAAGTGATATGGTGACTGACATAAAAAACCTCCCCTCTATTCTTCCGCTTATTCCCTTGCAAGGTGCGGTGCTTTTCCCAAAAGGGCAATTGCCACTCCCGATTATATCGCCCAAACACTTTTCAGCTGTTGCGGATGTGTGGCACACGCACCGTGTCATTGGCATTGTTCAACCCCTTGATCACGAAGAGTTGAAACGCAGCCCCTCGTTTTTCAAGGCAGGAAGTGCCGCTAAGATGACGGATTTGGGTGAGTTTGATGATGGACGCCTCTATGTTACAGTCACAGGCCTTTGTCGTTTTGATATTACCGAAGACCTCACGCCCTTAGGCGATGTGCGCCGTGCCCGTGTTGATTATTCTGCCTATGCGTCCGATCTTGTGGCAGAGATGGATTTCTCCCTTGATCGTCCCAAACTTATCAAAGAACTCACAACATACTTTAAGCGGCTTGAGATTGATGCCGATTTTGATGAAATGCACAAAATTCCAAACGAGAAACTCATCACGGCCCTTGCTATGGCCTGTCCTTTAACATCCAGCGAGCGTCAGGCTCTTTTACAGTGTTCAACGATTGTTGAGCAATCAAAGCTTTTAACATCACTCATTGAAATGGCGAATAAAGAACCTAATATGTTTAAAATTACCTGTCACTAGGTCCTCTCTTAAAAATAATGATGAGCAAAGGAAAAACAGATGCTTGATCCCAAACTTCTTTCAATTCTGGTGTGCCCTCTGACAAAGGCGCCTTTGATCTATGACCGAGAAAAAAATGAACTTATCTCAAAAAAAGCTGGTCTTGCCTTTCCTATCCGCCACAATATTCCTGTTATGCTGATTGATGAGGCCCGAAAAATAGATGAAGAGTCGCTTTGAAAAAATATAAAACACTCTTTGCAATTATCACTCTTGCACTTAGCCTCGGTGGTCTTTACATTTTATATAACCATTACACCTCTCAAAGGATACCTCCTATGGAAGAAAACCCCTCGATTGTTATTTACACAACCACATACTGCCCTTATTGTGTGAAGGCAAAAAAACTTCTGGCTCAAAAAAACGTCCCCTATCATGAAATTAATGTTGAGGACGATAAGGCGCGCCAGGAAATGATTGAGCGCGCCCATGGTCGTCGAACCGTCCCTCAAATTTTTATTGGTGATTATCATGTGGGTGGATGCGACGACCTTTATGCGCTAGAGAAAGAAGGCCGCCTGGATGACCTTCTTGGAAAAAAGCATCGTCAATAAAAGATACTTTATAAGCTTTTGTCGGGTATAGTGATGCTTCCCTCATCATCAGAACTATCGTAATCATCGTCGTAATAGACAATAGTCGCGACGTCTTTAATGCTACTTAAAAGGGCATTAGTATGCAGCGATAGGTTATCATAGTCTTCTTCACTCATACCATTTTCGAATAAAACATAATTTTTTGCTTCCTTGAAGGCGTCAAGCATGATTGGTTTAGCAACTTTATTGTATTTTTTTTCTGCATCCTTATACACCGTAAGCAATCGCTTCATTTCTTGATCCTCAAGGTGTTTGCGAAAATTTAAAAAGTCTTTGTTCATGGGCTTAAAATCCCATGTAAGTGACGCTCTTTTTTCACGCTCTTCAGCATGTTGGCGATGCTGAATGGCATTATAAAAATTACAATAATTCTTGAGATGCTCTCGATAGACAACCTCTATACTATTTATTGATTCATTATTACTTGAGAGCTTAGAGAATACTTCTTTTTTCTCAGATTGTATTTCTTCATTGATCTGATGATAAAAATTAATTTGCTTCCTTTCAGTGTTAGAAATATAAAAAATCGTGTCATCGGGTGTCAGCGTATCGCTTGATTTGGGGTTTTTTGAGATTTCTGACGCTTCAGAGAAATTAATTGTGGAACTAAGGAGGATTGAGATATAGATAATTGATTTCATGATAAGAACCTTGTAACAATTTGTTACTACGGTAGTCTATTTAGGTCAAAAATATTAATAATTAGTTAATTTTCATGATTATATTATCAATATATTTCAAAAATACATTACTTAAACTACGCACTTATTAATTTATGAAAAAGTTCTAGCTTTTCATACGCCCTGTCAAAAACCCCTGTACGTTTTACTCTAAACCACTTTTTCTCTATTCTCGAAGGCATACCTGTCAAAAGCTCAAGCGCTTCAAAAACACTCGATACTGTATAAATATGAAAAAGACCATCACGCACAGCCTCAACAACCTCATCTTTGACAGTTAAATTTTGCGCATTAACCCGAGGAACAATCACTCCTTGAGAACCTGTAAAACCACGCATACGACAAATTTCAAAAAATCCTTCAACCTTATGGTGCACACCGCCCACAGCCTGGGCCGTACCAAATTGATTCACAGATCCTGTAATCGCCAAATCCTGGCGCAGGGGCACGTCTGATAAAGACGATAAAATTGCACACAGCTCTGCCATAGAAGCACTATCACCCTCTACGTCATTATAATTTTGCTCAAAGGTTAACGAGCAGGAGAAAGAAATAGGAAATGTTTGCGCAAAATGGCTGCTTAAAAACCCATCGAGGATAAACGCTCCCTTTTGTTGAATAGGCCCCGCCATATCTGTAAGGCGCTCAATATTAATCACACCATGATTCCCTACATAGGTCCGTGCAGAAATGCGACTTGGCAGACCAAACTGATGATCCCCCACACTTAAAACGGTTAAACCATTCACTTGCCCAACGCGCGAGCCTTCGGTATCGATCAGAACAGTCCCATTAATAATCTCTTGATGCACCTGATCCTCGATGCGAGCGTTACGCATGCGCCTTTCTAAAAGTGTTTTACGCACATGGCTTTTTTCAATCACAGTTGATTTTTCATCTTTTGCAAAAGCAAGACTTTCCGCGATAACATCGCCAATAAGTTCAAAACGCCCCGAAAGTTTTCTTCGGTCTGACGCCCACCTGGCACTGCATTGCGTTAAATAATGAACAGCTTCCGGTGTCATATGCGTTGCATAAACTTGCTCGGCTGTTTGTTTGATAAGACGCGAATACGCCAAAACATTCGGTGGATTAATCTCAAGATCAGGATCAATATCTGCTTTAATTTTAAAGTGAATGCGAAAATCAGGATCACTAAAGAAAAAAGAATAATACCACATGGGCTGGCCCACGATAAAAACCTGAATGTCCAACGGAATAGATTTCGGCGCAGGCGCATCAATTAAGGGTGACGGCGTATGCTCATTTTGGTGCTCTTTGATCCGCACCTGTTTATCACGAAGCGCTATCTTGAGATGCTCCCACACATCAGGACTGTTCGCAAGATTTTCTGCGCGAATCACAAGGATCCCCTCATTGGCTTTATGCAATGAGCCAGGCCGAATCATCGTAAAATGTGTTTCATACATCCCCGCTTGAGAGATACGGTTTTTAATCCCCCCAAACATATTTTCATAAGAGGGAATAGACTCAAGAAAAACACGTGGGTATTTATATTTTTGATTATCGATAAAAAGATTCACATCATAACGCTCAAAACGATTTTTAACTTGTGGATCATCCTCCTCCAAAAAAAGATCAATATTCTCTAAAACATCCGCTTCAAAATCATCAATCCACTCGCCTAAATATTTACTGTAATCATTGCGCAGTTTTTGCCACAGAGTTTTTGTCACATTTTTCGTAAGCGTCTCTTGCAGAATTTTAATTTGCTTAAGGACCTGACGGCTTGCCAGGCTCACATTCAGTGTCAGGCGATTGAGTTGATCGCGAATTTGAGCCACTTGACTCTCTTTCTTTTTCTTACTCAGTGATTTCAAAGGAGAAGCTGCCGCCTCCCCCTCTTCTTTTTCTTGAATTTCTTGGATGTGAAACCCATCCGGTGTCTGTTCGACAAAAAACCCGTACTTCAGCGCAAACCCTTTAACTTTTTCAAAATCATCATTGGCTTGTTGATCAAGTTGATAGCTAATTTTATCAATTTGTTTAAGATACGTCGGACTTGTAAACGTTTTTTTGAGAACCGTTTCAATATTTTTAATATGTTCTTTAAGAGCTTTTTTAAGCTTACATCCCATGCCATTGGGAAGTTTAAAAGGGAGAGGCTTATGTTGTTGCTTAAAATTATTTAAATAGACCCAATCAGAGGGCGCTGGAAGTGTTTTAATATGCTCGTTAAGGTAATCAAGGGTTGCCGTCATGCGACCACTTCGATCTTCACCCACAACAAAAACGTGAAAACCATTTTTCCGAAGTTTGAGGCCAAACATAATGGCCTCTTTCGCGCGTGCATGAGAGGATAAATCAAAAAGACTCGAAGGTTTTTGAGGCTTAGGCGGAGTTTCCGCAAGAGGAAATTCTGGAATGCCTATTTCTTTATCACTCAGTCGATATTTTTCGATGTCCATAAATGTCCCTGTGATGCACAGCCTAAAGGCGTAACCCTAGGATTCACTCTAAACATCAAATATTAATAAAGTTTTAGTTTTTTGGTTTTTTTAAGGAAATTTAAGAAAAAAAAAGATAAATCTGAGAAAAAACTTCGCCACAGCTCTTTCTCATCTTTTTGCCTCAGGGGCTTTGACGGTCTTTTAGGAGTTCATGCTTTGGAAGAAATCGCTATTTGTTTTGCTGTATTTCAATTTATCATGAATGAATTCCATGGCTTCAATCGTTCCCATGGGATTCAGAATACGGCGCAGCACCCACATCTTGGTGAGCTCTGCTTTATCCGTCACAAGAAGTTCTTCTTTGCGTGTCCCTGACTTATTAATATCAATAGAGGGGAAGAGACGTTTATCAGAAAGTTTGCGGTCAAGCACAATTTCCGAGTTACCCGTCCCCTTAAATTCTTCAAAAATGACCTCATCCATACGCGATCCTGTATCGACAAGGGCCGTTGCAATAATGGTAAGAGAGCCACCATCCTCGATATTACGTGCTGCACCAAAAAAGCGCTTGGGACGTTGCAGTGCATTCGCATCCACACCACCTGTTAAAACTTTGCCCGAAGAAGGCACAACCGTATTATACGCACGCGCCAAGCGTGTGATCGAATCGAGTAAAATCACAACATCCCGTTTTTGCTCCACAAGCCGCTTCGCTTTTTCAATCACCATTTCAGCAACCTGTACGTGGCGCGCAGCCGGTTCATCAAAAGTTGAACTGACAACCTCTCCCTTCACCGAGCGCGCCATATCTGTTACTTCCTCAGGACGTTCGTCAATGAGCAAGACAATCAGGTACACTTCTGGATGATTATGACTGATCGCATGGGCAATATTCTGTAACATCACCGTTTTTCCTGTACGTGGCGGTGCGACAATCAAGGCACGCTGCCCCTTTCCAAGAGGTGCTACGAGGTCAATTACGCGCTGAGAAAAATCCTTCCCATTAGATCCTTCATGGGGCTCAATCTCGAGCTTGAGGCGTTCATCCGGATAGAGCGGGGTAAGATTGTCAAAATTAATGCGGTATTTAACAGACTCAGGCGTTTCAAAATTAATTTTATTGATCTTTTGTGTTGCGAAATAACGCTCACCATCCTTAGGCGCCCTGATCTCCCCCTCAATTGTATCCCCTGTGCGCAAACCAAAGCGGCGCACTTGGTTGGGTGACACATAAATATCATCGGGTCCCGGCAAATAGTTGGCCTCAGGCGAACGCAAAAAACCGAAACCATCCTGTAAGATTTCGATGACTCCATCACCAATAATCGGCGTATCTTGCTCGGAAAGTTTTTTCAAAATTGCGAAAAGAATATCCTGTTTGCGCAAGGAACTTGCATTTTCAATCGATAGATTTTCAGCAAAAGCAACGAGCTCGGCGGGAGATTTACGTTTAAGTTCTTGAAGATGCATAGGAAAAAGAGAGCCTTTAGAGGTTAAGAAAGAGAGTTATTTAATAAAAAGCAGGGTTTAAAAGGGCTTAACGATCGCAAAAATGACAATAATGATGAGCAAAAGTGTTGGAATTTCATTAATAATCCTGAAAAATTTTCCTGTAAAGCGACAGCGACCCTCGGCAAGTTCCTTTCGGCATGTGTTGAGAAAAAAGTGAAAGAGAACGAGAAGAAAAACAGCTGCAAGCTTTGCATGAAGCCACGGCGAAGACCATGTACCTGGAACCATAGCAAGAAGAATGCCAAGCGTCAAGGTTAAATGCATGGCGGGCTGCATAATAATTTTATAAAGCCGTGCTTCCATGACCACGAAGGTCTCACGGGTTTCGCGAATTGAAGTTTCGACATGATAGACAAAAAGACGTGGCAAATAAAACAATCCCGCCATCCACGCAATGACGGCAATAAGGTGAAACGCTTTAATCCATAGATAATAGTGATCGAGAAAATCGTAAAAAGAAGTCATAGCTACCTTTTGACTGCGACAAGATTCCTACACTTTGTCTAAGATTTTAAAATCTTTCAACCTTAAATATGATGATGATGAATCATTGTCTTTTTGCCATGGGTATCCCCAACAAAGTGCTCTTTCATTTTTGCCGTTGTTTTTTGCCCCACGTGCTCGTAATTTTCCTTGATCCATTTATCCGCCGCAAGCCGTCCTTTTTCAAAAAGATAACTTAAAAACTCCCACTCTGTATTGAGCTTGCTCGACCAGCCAAGGTCTTGGAAAACCTCCTCATCCTCGATCACATGCATATACACACGCTTAATTTTTTCTTTGTCCAAAAGGCCTTCATCAATAAGATTGCTAATGAAGTTGATCGCGCGCATCTCACGAATAACCGACGCATTGTTCGTAATTTCATTCAGACGGTCCGCGATTTCCCTTGATGTAATCGGAAGATGTTTACGCTCTGTTGGATTGAGCTGAACCATGATAATGTCGGGTGTTTCACAATTATAAATAAGCGGAAAGAAAACAGGGTTACCAATAAAACCACCATCCCAGTAGTACTCACCATCCACCTTGACAGCATTATGAATCGTTGGCAAACATGCGGTGGCTAAGAGGCACTCAATTTTCATTTCATCCAGGCTAAAAACTTTAAGGCGCCCCGTGAACACATGGGTTGCACATAAAAAAACCTTGCACCCTTTAAACTTGCGAAGACTATCAAAATCAAAACATTTTTGAATGGTATTTTTCAGGGGATCATGCCCTGTGGGATTTAACTCATAGGGTGAAAACATACGGCTAAGCATATCAAAAACCATAAAACCCGGGGAATTATACATCGTAAATTTACCCATCAGTTTATCGATAGGACCACGATTATTCAGGGCGCTGTGCTTTCCTACCTGAGAGATTTCTTCCCAAAAAATGCGAAGCTCTTCACGCGCCTGCTGATTCCCGCCACGCATCAATCCCTGCGCCACAGCGATGGCATTCATTCCCCCAGCACTCGTTCCCGTCAGACCTTCAATTTTAAAACGGCCATCCTCAAGCAAACGGTCCATCACTCCCCAACTAAAAGCACCGTGGGCCCCTCCCCCCTGAAGCGCAATCGCCACAGGCTTTTGCCCCTCAATCACCGTCTCTTTTGTTTCTTTTTTGCTTGCCATAGGAAGCCCCAGTCTTTCATTGATCTAGCTACAGAGTAGGACAAGAAAGTTAATTTTTTATTAAAATCTGCAGAATTTTCCCCAAACATAAAATTTTTTTTAAAGAAATGGAAAAGTAGCCTCACTCAAAAAAATGAAATTTATCCTTTTGTTTTCCTGTCACATACATAAAATTTTTGATTCCCCCTCCTCGCTGCAATAGAGTATAAACTTTAATCAAGATTGACCAATCCATCACCTAACAGTCAAAGAAAAATGCACACGTGTCTTTGAAGCTATTCAATAACATTGATTTCAGCTATCGTTAGGAAAAAATGATTCTCTTTTTGATCCATGACGTCGATTACCCCTATTGAGTTTAATCAAGCGCTTTCCGAGCGCTATTTGGCCTATGCCCTCTCCACGATTATGTCGCGGGCCCTTCCCGATGTACGCGATGGATTAAAACCCGTTCACAGGCGCCTTCTTTATGCCATGTACGAGCTCAAGCTCAATCCAAATAGTAGTTTTAAAAAGTGCGCGCGTGTGGTGGGTGATGTCATGGGTAAGTTTCACCCGCATGGCGATGCGTCGATTTATGATGCTCTTGTGCGCCTTGCTCAAGATTTTTCCGTACGCTATCCCTTAATTGATGGGCAGGGAAACTTTGGCAATATTGATGGCGATAACGCAGCAGCTATGCGTTACACAGAGGCACGTCTGACAGATATTGCCACACTTTTGTTCCAATCCATTGATGCTGATACAGTGGATTTCGTTCCCACTTATGACACAGAAGGAATGGAGCCCTCGGTATTTCCTGCCTCTTTTCCGAATCTTCTTGCTAATGGCTCAAGCGGCATTGCTGTGGGCATGGCAACGAATATTCCCCCCCATAATCTTTTTGAACTCTGTCAGGCCATGATAGCCCTCATTGACGCACCAGAAATCCCTGATGAGGATCTCTTAAAATATATTCCCGGACCTGACTTCCCAACGGGTGGCGTTCTTGTCGAGTCTTCTGAGAATATTGCAAAAGCTTATCTCACAGGACGCGGCAGCTTTCGCCTTAGGGCACACTACACAAAAGAAGATCTCAAAGGTGGAAACTACCGCATCATTATTGATCAAATTCCTTATCAAGTTCAAAAATCAAAACTCCTTGAGAAAATTGCCGATCTTTTGCAGCAAAAAAAGCTCCCCCTTTTGGGGAATATTATGGATGAATCCAGCGAAGATCTAAGAATCGTTCTTGAGCCAAAGTCGCGCAATGTTACTCCCGAACACCTCATGGAGTCTCTTTTTAAACAAACAGACCTTGACATACGCATTAGCCTGAATATGAATGTGCTGAGCCTTAGCGGAAAGCCAGAGATTTTGAGCCTCAAATCCGTGCTTATGCAATTTATCCAGCACCGCACACAGGTACTTCGGCGCAGCGCACAGTTCCGATTAAAACATATTGAAGAGCGCCTTCATCTCCTCAAAGGATTGCTTATTGCCTATTTAAACCTCGATGAGGTTATTTCAATTATTCGCGAAAGCGATGACCCCAAAGTTGAGCTTATTAAGCGTTTTGACCTGAGTGATTCTCAGGCCGAAGCGATTCTTAACATGCGATTGAGATCCCTTCGCAAGCTTAATGAAATTGAAATTCAAAAAGAACATAGCGCCCTTGAGCAAGAGCAAAAAAATCTACAAGATCTTCTGGCATCTGAGGCCCAGCAAAAAAAATATCTTAAAAAAGAGTTTACTTCTCTTTCAAAAACGTATGGCCCCGAAACACTTCTTGGAAAGCGCCGCACGCTCATGAGCACGCCCCCTGAATCCATTGATTTAAATGTTCTCGAGCCTGTTGAGATTGAGCCTGTTACGATTGTGTGCTCTGCCAAAGGCTGGGTGCGTGGCTTAAAAGGCCATGTGAACGCACATGATATTAAATACAAAGAGGGAGACGAAGGACGCTTTGTCATTCACAGCCAAAGTCACCTAAAAATTCTTCTTTTTACTAAAAAAGGCAAGTCTTTCACGCTGAGCTTTGACAAACTCCCCACAGGGCGCGGTCAAGGCGATCCTTTGCGTCTTTTAATCGACCTTGCGCCGGACGATGATATTCTTTATTTTGGGGATCTCCCACAAGAGGAAACGGCGTTTCTCCTCATAAACAACAAAGGGCGCGGGTTTCAGATCAACACTAAACATTTAGTTGCTCAGACAAAACAAGGCAAACACATTATGACGTGCGCCCATGACGAATATGTGTTCTTTTGTGCTCCGATTACACAGCCTCACGTCGCACTCATAGGTACCCACCGGAAACTTCTGATCGTTGACACAAAAGACATTCCTCACTTTGCAAAAGGACAGGGCGTGAGTTTGCAAAAATATAAGGACGCAGAGCCCTCCGACGCTCTTCTTTTTGACGCAGCCAATGGCCTGACCTACCGACGCGGGCTCCAAATTGTTTGCGAAAAAAATCTTCATCCCTGGATGGCAAAACGCGGCAGTGTGGGCAAACTCGCCCCCCTTGGTTTTCCCCGCAATAATCGCTTCGAAGGGTAAAATACAAGCACCCCCATTAAAAATTAAAAAAACTTGCATTGTTCACAAAAAAAAAGTATATAAGAAGTGTAAAGAAGTCGAAATTTTAACCGTTTGTTTACTTCTCTGCCGTAAAGTATGAAGTTGTAAGGCAACCGCTTATTATTTTAAACACTATAACACCAAGGAAGGTTACATTATGAAAATTACATTAAAAACATTGATGCTTCTCTCCACAGTCGCATCTTTCGCAACGATCGCATCTCTTTCATCTGCAAGTGCAAGTGATGAATTGAGCGCAACAAGAAAGAAAGTTATGCGCGGTAAGAACAAAAATAATGAAAACACAGAAGAGATTCGCATAGAGACTAAAAAAGAAAAGAAAAATAAAGAAGAGAATAAAGAAGAGAATAAAGAAGTAAAGAAACCAAACAAAGAGGTTAATTTGTCCGATGATGAGAATGAGAACAACACTGACTTGGGCTTAACAAGAAAGAAAGTTATACGCGGTAAGAACAAAAATAATGAAAACACAGAAGAGATTCGCATAGAGACTAAAAAAGAAAAGAAAAAAATTGATTCGTACGATGATGAGAATGAGAACAACAATGAATTGAGCTCAACAAGAAAGAAAGTTACACGCGGTAAGAACAAAAATAATGAAAACACAGAAGAGATTGATATAGAGAATAATGAAGAGATCATTAAAGAGAATAATGAAGAGATCATTAAAGAGAATAATAAAAATAAAAAAAATGAGAAAGTAGAAAAGAAAAAAACAAACAAAGAAAAGGCTGCTGAACTCTACTTCCAACCTGAAAAAATTCTCAATATTCTCGAAAAAGTTGATGAGTTGACAAAGATGCTTGCAAATAGCGAAAACAGCATTAATGAGCTCGAAAAAGCACTTCTTGAGAAAGATATACAGTTTAAACAGCTCACAGAAAGGCTCAAAAAATTGGGTAGTGTTGAGGTGGAAAAGAAAGAACTAGAAGAAAAATATAAAAAATATAAAAAATTGGCGAGCGCTTCAAAACTTCTACAAAAAGCTGAAGTCTCCGATGACGAGGAAGAAGAAGAAGAAGAAGAAAAATTCAAGAAGAACAACAACGAATTCAACTTCGACAACAACAACTTCAAGAAGAACAACAACGAATTCAACTTCGACAACAACAATCTCAACCAAGAAAACTTCGACAACGAGTAAATCGTTCTCTTTGATTAAATTGAAAAAGGGCTCCCTGCAAACGGGGGCCCTCTTTTTTTATCACACCCCCTTCATACATTTTTTACCTTTTTCCCGCATCCTGAAAAAAGAACACTTTTGCGCGGGGGATTGCATCGGTGATCGCGTCATATTAAGCTAAGAGAAACGGAGGAAGGAATTATTTTTATGCAGCCCACACATTCTTCAAAAAATCACCCCTATCAAATTATCGACCCCAGCCCCTGGCCCCTTTTGGCGGCCTTGGGTGCGCTACTTTTGGGCGTGGGGGGTGCTCTTGCCATGCATGGGTATA
This sequence comes from Pseudomonadota bacterium, assembly GCA_021808925.1. Taxonomy (GTDB): domain Bacteria; phylum Pseudomonadota; class Alphaproteobacteria; order Paracaedibacterales; family JAKBAR01; genus JAKBAR01. The sequence continues at coordinate 29,498 of JAKBAR010000013.1, forward strand.
CGGCCATCGCCGTGATCTTAGGAGGCGTGATCGTCGTCCTTGCCGCGGCTGCGTGGTGGCATGATATGATTCATGAAAGCAACACCAAGGATATTTATACGGACAAAGTACAGCTGAGCCTGCGCATTGGCATGGTGCTTTTTATCACGTCCGAGGTGCTTTTTTTCGCTGGTTTTTTTGGATCCTATTTTTATTCAGCACTTTCAAGCGAAGCCCTCCATGGCGTGTGGCCACCTAAAAATATTGTGACTCTTGATCCTTTCCACCTTCCTTACTTGAACACACTCATTTTGCTGCTTTCCGGCACAACCGTCACCTGGGCCCATCACGCCCTTGTGCAAAATAATCTGGAGGATGCACTCAAGGGATTGCTTTTGACGATTTGCCTCGGTATTAGCTTTACCTGTGTACAGATTTATGAATACGGTCATGCAGCTTTTGGCCTCAAAGACGGCGTGTATGGTTCTAATTTTTACATGGCGACGGGTTTTCACGGCCTTCATGTGATTATTGGCACACTTTTTTTAAGCGTGTGCGCTTATCGCACGTGGAAAAAAGATTTCTCGCCCAAAGCCCACGTTGGCTTAGAAGCCGCGGCGTGGTACTGGCATTTTGTCGATGCTGTGTGGCTTTTCTTGTTCGTGTCTATTTACTGGTGGGGAGATAGCGCCACATTTAGTCACTAAAACACTCAAAAAGATGGCGGATGGGGTGGGATTCGAACCCACGAAGAGCTTCCACCCTTGCCGGTTTTCAAGACCGGTGCCTTCAACCGCTCGGCCACCCATCCAACTTTCCTATTAATGCAAGAAGACACCCCCAAAGGTCAAGGATAAAAGCGTCAAAAGAAGAAAAACCGCCCCTTGCTTTCAAAAACAGGCTCCTGCATAATGGAAAGGAGTTTTTTTAAGTATTAAAATTTATGCGTTGTACGTCTTTTTGCACAGCTAATGCCTATAATATCGATAATTTTGCTAAATTTCTTCGCAACGAAGGTTATGAACCTAAGTTCTATGACAATGTGATTCACATTAGAT
>JAKBAR010000058.1 GCA_021808925.1 Pseudomonadota bacterium
AGGACTATGCCCGCGTTATCCCTTTTTGGAGAGAAATTTCCCAACGCTACCGGTGATTCATCCCGCGCATCATCACAAAAAGTGCTATAATTGCTGCGAGCGTGAAGCCCAAACCACCCCAAAAAGCGCCCATTAAGACTAGCGATTATTCATCCACTTCCTCAAGACGAATGGTGCCCCGCTCTTTGAGATAAAGTTTATGCGTTGCTACTGCATCAATAAAACTGCGGTTGTGGCTAATAAAAATAACGGTACCTTCAAAATCTGAAAGAGCTTGGGCCAGGAGCTCAATAGCGGATAAATCAAGGTGATTTGTCGGTTCGTCAAGAAAAAGTGTGTTTGGCTTTTTCGCAATCATGCAGGCAAGGGCCGTTCGACTTTTTTCTCCACCTGATAAAATGCGCACAGTTTTAAACACATCATCACGTATTAGACCAAGACCTGCAAGGAGGCCACGGGCATCGATTTCTCTCATGTGTGGAGCTGCATTCAAAACATTCTCAAGGACACTTAACCCCTCGTTCAGACCTTCCAAATGCTCTTGGGCGAAATAACCAATCGTGACATTGTGCCCTAGGGAAACCTTGCCATTAAGAGGGGAGTGTTTTCCAAGGAGTGTTTTAAGGAGTGTCGACTTTCCAAGGCCATTTGCCCCTAAAATTGCAATTTTTTGCCCTTTATAAATGGAAAAATTAAGCCCTTTTACAAGGGGTTTATCATAACCGATGCTAAGATCTTCACTTTTTAAAACTTCTTTGCCTGAGGGTTTGGGCGTATCGATTTTAAGGCTCATTGTGTCACTCATTGTATCAAACTGAATGGAATCATCCATTGATTGAAGGCGGCTGAGCATTTTAAGACGGGATTGAACTTGTTTAGCTTTGGAGGGTTTATAGCGAAAACGGTCAACAAATTGCTGAATATGATCAGACTGTGCTTTTATTTTTTTGGCAAAACCAGCATTTTGGGATTGCTTAAGCTCAAAAGCCTCCAGAAAATCATCAAAATTACCTTTGTAATCTGTTAATTGGCCATTTTTAAGGTGCAAAATATGGGTAGAGAGGCGATTGAGGAGGTCTTTATCGTGGGAAACAAAAAGAATTGTGCCTTTAAATTTTTGCAAATAGCCTTCAAACCATTCAATACTTGGAAGGTCCAAGTGGTTTGTAGGTTCGTCAAGAATAAGAAAATTAGGGGTGTTGAGAAGCATTTTTGCAAGCTCAACGCGCATGCGCCAACCGCCCGATAGATGCTCTGGTGAGCGCTCAAAATCACTCTCCTTAAATCCGAGGCCTCTCAAAATATCTCGCGCATCTTCATCCAAGCGATACCCGTTGAGGGCACCAAAACGCTGCTCTAAAAACTCATAGCGATCATATATTTCTTGGGAGAATTCTGTTGCCATTTTCTCCAAAAGAGTGTCGCGTTCATGGCGAATAGCATTAACTTCTGTTGCGCCTAAAAGCGCTTCTTCGAAAATAGTGGGGGCAGGGTTTGGGTTAGCATTTTGCGGAAGGTAGCCAAGGCGAAGCTCACCCGGGCGAGTGATGCTGCCATCAAAGTTTTTATCAAAACCACAAACAATGTTGAGAAGTGTCGTTTTTCCAGCCCCGTTATTGCCAATGAGCGCAATTTTCGCACCGAGAGGACAGTGAAAGGAGGCGTTTTTAAGAAGTGCGCGGTCGCCAAAATTTTTATTAATATTATTTAAAACAATCATGACTTTTGAAACCTTATGACTTTTGAGTATGCTGTAGAGAAAAAATTCTCTGATTAGACGTTTTTTATGTTAAATAAAATTATTTTTTTTATAACAATGAGAGCTTTGCAATACGCTCTTCAATTGTATGATTAAAGCTTAGTGTTGCTGTCTCATCAACCGGGTTTTTATGCTCTGTGGCAAGTTCTATCGCTACTTTAATAGCCTCGGCATAACCAATAGCGTCTGTACCACCATGACTTTTCACAGCAATACCTCTCAGCCCAAGTAAAATAGCGCCATTGTAAAGGCGGGGATCCATACGTGCCGCAAGGTCTTTAAAGGATTTTCTCGCAATCATATAACCAATTTTGCCACTTGTGTATTTGGAAAGAGACTCTTTGAGAAAAAGTTTTATAAGGTGTGCAGTTCCCTCAATGGCTTTGAGCGCAATATTACCTGAAAAACCATCGGTAACAACGACATCCGTTGTGCCTTTTGTGATATCATTTCCTTCGACAAAACCATAAAAATTCACATGTTTTTCAAGAATTTCGGCTGTTTGCTGGAGCTGAATAAGCCCCTTTGACGCCTCTGACCCAATATTTAAAAGCCCCACAAGCGGGGACTGATTTTGTTTGTAAATCCCCGAATACTCAGCGAGAACGGAACCCATCACCCCAAATTGCACAAGATTTGTCACGTCGCACTCTGCATTTGCGCCGAGATCAAGGACAACACTTCGCCCAAGGGCTGTGGGCATAATTTTAGCAATCGCGGGCCTGTGAACACCCTCAATCGTCTTTAAAAACATCTTGGAAAGCGCCATATAAGCGCCTGTGTTACCTGCGGAAACAACAGCTGAGGCGCGACCGTCTGCAACAGATTTTATCGCAAGCCCCATACCTGATGCTGCAGCTTGCCTTAGGGCTACAGAAGGTTTTGTAAAGTTTGTTACAGCCTGACCTGCGTGACAAATTTCAGCATTTTTTTTCAGAAGGGGATGGGGCTCTACCGCACTCTTCAGCGTTTTTTCATCACCAAAAATAAGAAAATGAATATCTTTTTTGCCTGAGAGGATACGCTCAGCACCCTCTAAAACAATCGCCGGCGCACCATCACCACCCATTCCATCAAGCGCAATGACAGTGGTCATGGAGGGCAACCTAAAAAATTAGTCAGCAACAACTTCGGCTTGATTTTGTGAAAAAACTTGGCGCCCTTTATAGTGACCACAAGAATCACAAATGTGATGGGGAAGTTTGCGCGATCCACAGTTGGAACATTCAACACTTTCCACAGTTTTGAGCGCATGATGAGCTCTACGCATGCCTTTGCGGGATTGAGATGTTTTTTTCTTTGGAACAGCCATGGCGTTAATTTCTCTAATCTATAAAATCACTTAAGGCCATTGTATACCTCACATAGCTTCTAAAATCAAGATTTTTTTAAAATGAAGGGGTTGATACGTATTTGTGTTTTTTATAATGATCTCCTCCTATGGAGATCAGTGACATTCTTTTCAAATCAAAAATTGACCAATTCCCAATTATGAGGTTATGCAAATAAAATTTATGGCACTTGCTTATCTACCTGCCTTAAATCCCCATGGCTTTTTTCATCAAAAAACGTTTAAGGGGAGGGATGCGATTCACGAGTCCTAAACCGTAGGAGCGTAGCATTTGAAGGGTTGTTGACTCAATACTAAAAAGTTTTATGAGACTGTGTGTCGTATACAAAAAGGATTTTTGGTCCTTTTGACGGTTGTTGTTATAAGCCTGGAGATGCGTTTGTGCACCAATATCAAGGCCAAGAGCGTGGGTTTTTATGATACCATCGGCTAAAACATCTGCATCGCGCCACCCCAGATTCACACCCTGCCCTGCTACAGGATGCATTGTATGGGCGGCATCGCCAATAAGAGCATAGCGGTCTCCTACCATGGATGACGTTTTTTGATAGCTGAGCGGATAGTGCATTATTTTTGATATAAATGTGACAGGGCCAAGTGTTGGGAAAATGTTGTTAATTTTTTCTGCAAGGGTTGCCTCATCCATAAACCTAAGATTTTCAGAAGAACTCCACACAAGCGCACTTTTATGGGGATGGGTTGTATCACCTGCCATGGGCAAAAAAGCAAGGGGCCCCTTTGGGTGAAAAACTTCATAAGCTGTATCCTGGTGAGGCGCTTGATGAGCCACGGTGCCTACCATAGCTGTTTGCCCATAATCTTTTGCAATGGCTTTGATGCCAAAATGATTACGACTGGGTGAATGTTTACCTTCGGCACCGATGATAAGTTTTGCACGGATCTGTGTTTGATCAGAAAGTGTTATGACTACACCTTTGGAGGTTGGCTCAAAAGACTGTGCTGTGATACCAAGTTTAAGGGCAATAGCCGACTCTAAAAGTTTTTTTTGAAAAAGACTGCGCAGCAAACTGTTGTCAACCATATAGCCCATAGGATGATCAAGGTGATGGAGTTCTTGTTGGCTAAAATTAAGAGTAAAAGGAGTATGAGATTCAAGAACACGAATTTTTTGAATGGGATTGACATGGGGGCTAATTTCTTCCCAAAGATCTGTTTTTTTCAGAATAAGTGATGAGCCATAGGAAATAGCTGTGGTTCTTCCGTCAAAAGAAAAGGATGCGTCTTTAATATTTTGTGGCTCGATCACAGCTATTTTAAAATTTTTCCCCTTAAAAGCATGATGAAGGCGTAGCGCCATGACAGTGCCAACAAGGCCCGCTCCAAGAATAACGCAGTCATAGGATAAAATTGGTTTTTGGGTCATGATCTGTCCATTTCTTTGTCTTTTCTTTAAAATCTGCTATAGGTTGACATATATACGTTAACGTAACCTGCTCAAAAAATCTCTTTAAATTCGTTTAAGTCCTTATGAAAAAAATGCTTCTCCCTGAAGGTCTTCTTGAGACATTTACACACTTTTTCGAAAGGATGATCAGTCTTTTATGTGTGGGGCTAGCAGCCCTTATGTTTGCGGTTTTATATTATTACTCGCCCCTTGATCCTTCTTTTAATACCGCAACAACCATGGCTGTAAGTCACCCTCTTGGAGTCATAGGATCATATACAGCAGATTTTCTTTTTCAAATTTTTGGATTTTATGCCTATAGCTTTGTTCTTTTTATCCTTGGATACAGTATTCGTTTATGGCAGCTCAAATCTCTCAGCCTACTGGTAAGGCCCACAGCGCTTGTGCTGTCGATGATTTTTTTAGGCATGGGGACCGCTTTTTTTATTGGAACGTATGCAGGGACTTTGGCTGTTATTTTGCTGCATGAATATGTCGCCAAAGATATGCCCTATATCGCGATTGTAATCGGTCAAATTAGTTTTATAGCTATGGGGCTTGGATTGCTTGGCTATGCGTGCTATGTGCCTTTTTCTTTTAAAAAAATACAGAACTTTGTCATTGGTACGGTTGGCATAGGTGAGCGTGCAGGATATGTTTTTTATGGGCTTTTTAAATTTGGAAAACCCCTTGTGAAAAAAACAGCTCAGAAAATGCTCACACAGCTGCATTTTTCTAAAAAATCCTCTCCAACTATTGATCATTCAAAGGAAGTATTAATCTCTCAAACTCCATCAAAGTCAGAGCAGTTATCACTTTTTGAGGGGGATTCTTCTGAAGAAGATACTGAGGAGGATAGTACTGGAACTACAGAAGCAACAAGCCATGAAGCAATTTCTCACTTTAAAACATGGCTAAAAGATAAGGAAAAATCAAAAAAGAAACCCTCACCAGCGCCTGAAAAGAAAAATTCTTTTATAGAGACCCTGACGGCCCATGGCTTTGAACTTCCTTCTGTGGATATACTCGATCCACTTAAGGTGAACCGTGTTGTCATCGATCAAAGTGTTTTAGAAGAATCAGCGTCAGCGTTGGAAACAGTTTTAGGGGAATTTGGTATTAAGGGCGAGATTGTAAATATACGTCCAGGCCCTGTGGTAACGATGTATGAGCTCATGCCGGCTCCCGGTATAAAAAGCTCTCGTGTGATTGGTCTTGCTGAAGATATTGCGCGTTCGATGAGTGCTCTTTCCGCCCGTATTGCCGTGATCCCTGGCAAAAATGTTATTGGTATTGAGTTGCCGAATCCGACACGAGAAACGGTTTATTTGCGGGATCTTTTGCAAAGTGATGCCTTTAAAAAATCAACAGGGAGCCTGCGCCTTATTCTTGGGAAAGATATTGGCGGACAACCGTCTATTGCAGATTTGGCGCGTATGCCCCATTTGCTGGTTGCAGGAACAACAGGTTCAGGAAAATCTGTGTCCGTCAATACGATGATTTTGTCTCTTCTCTATCAATATACACCGGATCAGTGCAAATTCATTATGGTGGATCCTAAAATGCTGGAGCTTTCTATTTATAATGATATTCCCCACCTTCTGACGCCCGTTGTTACGGATCCTAAAAAAGCGGTGATTGCCCTTAAGTGGGCCGTTAAAGAAATGGAAAATCGCTACCGAGCAATGTCGAAAGTGGGGGTGCGCAATATTGATGGGTATAATGTTCGCCTCAAAGAAGCTAAAGAAAACGGAGAGGTCCTCATTCGAAAAGTGCAAACGGGTTTTGACCCTGATTCGGGGAAACCAGTTTTTGAGTCTCAGCCCATTGATTTTACACCTTTGCCCTATATTGTGATCGTCGTCGACGAGATGGCTGATCTTATGCTTGTGGCAGGAAAAGACATCGAGGCCACCGTTCAACGCCTTGCACAAATGGCGCGTGCGGCGGGTATTCACCTGATTATGGCAACACAACGCCCTTCTGTTGATGTGATTACAGGAACCATCAAAGCTAATTTCCCCACCCGTATGTCTTTTCAGGTCACCAGCAAAATTGACAGTCGCACAATCTTAGGTGAACAAGGTGCTGAACAACTTCTGGGTCAAGGTGATATGCTTTTTATGGCAGGTGGCGGGCGCATTCAACGTGTCCATGGTCCCTTTGTGAAGGACGAAGAGGTCGAGCGGATTGTGAACTTTCTGAAAACACAAGGCGATCCTTCTTATATTGAGTCTGTGACGCAAGATGATGATGAGGAGAGTGAAAAATCCACAGAGACAAATGATAATGATAAAGACCAACTCTATAGGCAGGCCATGGAGCTTGTTTTACGTGAGGGCAAAGCTTCTACAAGTTTTATTCAAAGGCATCTCCAGAAGATCGGAA
>JAKBAR010000059.1 GCA_021808925.1 Pseudomonadota bacterium
TTGCTAGGGACTATCTTAAAGAAAAAATGGGCCTTAAGATCCTTGGGCTCGGTCAGCAGAGCTCAAAAGGCGTCAAGGCCGGTGCGATTACAGACATGGATGCGCTGGAGGATTCGATTCTCAACGCCGTGCATACGGCCGAGCAAAATGCTGAGCGCACAATTGGCAGTCTTTATGTAAGTTTGCCTGCATGTTTTATTACCTCGCATATTATTGATGTGGAGATGACGCTGGGCTCAGAGGCTGTGACAACAGATCATTTGCGCCATCTTTTGACCCTTGGCAAGCATGCGCAAGAATTTAAAAATACGCAAATTATTCACGCGCTACCCATTGCGTATATACTTGACCAACAAAAAGATATTCGTGATCCCAAAGGAATGTTCGGAGAAAAGCTTGGGGCACAGATTCATATTCTCTCTGCTCCGAATATTGTTTTAAAAAATATTGCAGCCTGCATTGGGCGTTGTCATTTAGATGTGAATGGTTTTATCGTTTCCTCTTATGCCTCAGGTCTTGCAACCCTTGTGGATGATGAGCTAGAGCTTGGCGTGACAGTCATTGATGTTGGCGGTGGAACAACGACTATTGCTTCGTTTATGAACGGAGCCCTTGTTTATTTATCAAGCATTCCTGTGGGGGGACACCACATTACAAACGATATCGCACGGGGGCTTTCCACACCTTTAAGTCAGGCAGAGCGTTTGAAAACACTTTATGGCTCTGTGTTTCCCATTAATGTTGATGATCGCGAACATATTATTGTTCCACAGTTAGGTGATGATCCTTCTGCGACGACGCACCAGGTTCCAAAATCTCTTTTCATTAAAATCATCAAAGCCCGCGTGGAGGAGATTTTTGAAATGGTATGGAAAAATCTTGAAAAATCACCTGTGGGTGATCTGATTAATCAACGTATTGTTGTGACGGGTGGGGCGAGCCAGCTTCCAGGGCTTTCCGATTTTCTGACGCAACAATGGCATCGTCCTGTGCGCATCGGTCACCCTATGGGTTTTCAATCCATGAGTGAAATGATCCAAAATCCTAGTTTTTCAACGTGTGCAGGTCTTTTGCACTATGCTTACCGTGATGAAAAAATCCGAGAGGTAAAGCTTTTGCCTCAACAAAAAGGGCATTTGTGGGAGCGTTTCATTGGATGGTTTAAGGAAAATTTTTAAAATCTTAATCCTTTGTTAACCCGCATATATCATTTATTCTAACAGAATCGTTACCGAGGAAATCTCCATGAAATTAATACACTTAGCGAGAATGGTTTTTTTCAGCCTTGTTTTAATGAAAGGGATGAGCACAGGAGGCCAGCACTTCTCTTACGGATGAAGAGCAAGAGTGGTTTCATCATCTGGATCATCACTATCACTATAAACTCCCCTCTCAAGAAATTATGACTCAAATCATTATCAATGCCGGGGGAGAAGATATCGAGAATAGTATTGGCTTAAGCAAGAGATTAGCGTGTCATGAGGGGTTTCCCACATGCCATGAGGATAAAATGAATCCGTGCCGCTTGATCGTATGCATAGGTCTTGTTTCAGGATTTTCTCTGCATGAGGAGTATCTTATAAAACAAAAGCAAAAAGAAAAAATCCAGGAATATATAAAAACCGGTAGTACCTTACAGGACTCCATTCTCAAAGCGCTTTTGATTAACTCTACGATTATAAAAAACTAAAACGTTTAACACATTTTCCTCAACTCTTTGGGCTCTCGCACAATCAAAAATCACAGCGCCCCGGGGCAAAAGGGAAGCATCAACGCATAACACTCTGACATTAATTAAAGTCATTCTTTTAAAGAGAGTCCCAAAAGAACATTTTTCTCCTCCCTCAATGCATTTTTGAAATTGTTTTCTGTTGAATGAATAGCTTAAACTAAATCAACATATTATTACTTACTTTTGAGGCACTTTCTTATGGCACCTTCTCCAAAAAATCAACAACTGGCACAAGAACTCGACTTACGCCCACGCATTACCGTTATTGGTGTGGGCGGTGCAGGCGGCAATGCCGTGAATAATATGATTCGTGCCAAACTTGAGGGTGTAGAGTTTGTGATTGCAAATACGGATGCACAGTCTGTGGGGCAATCTCTCGTCGAGGGCGCCAAGCGTATTCAAATGGGATTACAGGTCACACAAGGTCTTGGAGCAGGATCGAAACCCGATGTGGGGCGTGCCGCTGCCGAAGAATCAATCGAGGAACTTATCCACCATGTCCAGGGAAGCAACATGGTCTTTATTACAGCCGGTATGGGCGGTGGAACTGGAACAGGAGCTGCTCCCGTGATTGCCCGTGCAGCACGTGAAGCGGGGATTCTTACCGTAGGTGTAGTGACAAAACCCTTTCATTTTGAGGGAACACACCGTATGCGCACGGCCGACAATGGCATCGATGAGCTACAACAATATGTTGATACTCTTATTATTATTCCTAATCAAAATCTTTTCCGTATTGCAAATGAGCGTACAACTTTTGCTGACGCATTCAAGCTTGCTGATGATGTGCTTTACTCGGGTGTGCGTGGTGTTACAGATCTCATGATGATGCCGGGTCTTATTAACCTTGACTTTGCGGATGTGCGCGCTGTGATGGCAGAAATGGGCAAGGCTATGATGGGGACGGGTGAGGCCGAGGGAGAACGTCGCGCACTAGATGCAGCAGAGGCCGCTATTTCGAATCCGCTCCTTGATGATGTTTCCATGAAAGGTGCAAAGGGCGTTTTGATTAATATTACCGGTGGTTATGATATGACACTTTATGAGGTTGATGAGGCGGCAAACCGTATTCGCGAAGATGTCGATCCTAATGCAAATATTATTTTTGGATCAACCTTTGATGAGAAACTTAATGGACGCATTCGCGTATCTGTGGTGGCAACAGGCATTGGCCCTGCTGCAGCGATGGCGCATCACGCTCAAAAAGCAGCCTCTCCCACACTTGCGGCTGTCAATCCTATGAATGCACCTGCAGCGGCACCTATGTCATGGGAAGCTCAAGTTGCACAGGCCTTAAGTGGTGTCTCTGATTTTGTTGAAAAGCCTACGACAACGGAGGATATGACAGAATCAATGCATATACCTTTGAATGATCATAGTAATGAACATCAAGGTGAGGCAGCGAACGTGGAAACACAATCTTCCTATTCTCAAACAAGTGATGAAGAAGCGTATGTGGCACCTCAGCCCGAGCGTAAGCGTCCAGCGTCTCTTTTTGAGCGCTTTACAGGAGTAGCACGCCAAAAGTCGCCGATGACAACGGCTCCAACACCTCCACAAAAAGCAGACGAGAAGGAGTCAGATGTTTTGGAAATTCCTGCATTTCTCCGCCGCAGCGGCCAATAACAAACACACACTATCAAGAGAGAGGGATCATTCGTTGCCTCTCTCTTTTTTTTTATGTATCAATACGTAATCACCCATAGATTTTAAAAAATGATGTCTTTCCTCAAAAGCCTTAAAAGCCTTCCAGTGCAACTTATTATCAGCATTTTAGTGGCTTTTTACGCAGGCCACAGTGTGGATCTGTTTTATATTGAGCTGTTCTTTACCATTAGTACGATTTTTGTCGAGATTTTACTTTTCATTCTGCCTTTTATGGTGTTTAGCTTTATTTTTCGCGCATTGGTCGGTATTGATCGTGGATCAACGTGGCTTGTAGGCCTTATTTTTGGAAGTGTAACTCTTTCGAATATTTTTGCGGTGCTTGTGGCTTATGGGTATGCGCGGGGGCTTATGGGGGCTCTTGGTATCAATCATTGCGCTGGATTTGCTGAAAAATTTGTTTCGCAGGTAACACCTCTGGTTCATTTTGAGCTGCCGCGCCTTGTGGGCACAGATAAAGCAATGCTTTTTGGCCTTGTCACAGGGATCATTGCAAGCTTCCTTCCCGAGACTCTGCGTTTAAGACACTATCTTAAAGACAAAGCGATTTTTCTCAGTGACTTTATTACTCTTTTTCTGCAAAAGGTTTTTATTCCTCTTCTGCCGCTTTATGTTTTTGGATTTTGTTTGAAACTCAGTTATGACGAGGCGCTCATTCACCTTTTCTCCCACTATAGTCATGTTTTTTTAGCAAGCCTTTTGCTTGTGATTATCTATTTAGCGCTTCTTTATTTTGTGGGATCAGGCTTTTCCGTTCAAAAAGCTTTCTCTGCTTTTAAAGGAATGCTGCCCGCAGGGCTCACAGGGTTTAGCACAATGTCAAGTGCGGCCTCTATGCCCGTAACCTTAGATTGCACAGAAAAAAATACAAAAGATCGTACCTTTACAGATCTTATTATCCCGTCAACGTCGAATATTCATATGCTCGGCGATGACTTGACAATTACCGTGACAGCAATTGCGTTACTCACGATTTGCGGTCAAGGAATACCTGATTTTTGGCACTTTTTGGCCTATGCCCTGGCTTTTTCTATTGCAAAACTATCGTGTGTGGGCATTCCAGGGGCGAGTGTGCTTGTGATTTTGCCTGTGTTACAGCAATTTTTAGGATTTAAGCCCGAAATGATTAGTATGCTCACGACGATTTATATTCTTCAAGATCCCTTTGGCACAGCTGCAAATGTGATGGGGAATGGGGGGTTTGCGCTTTTAGTTCAACGTATTTTCAAAAAGATTCAACGGCGATAGAAACTTTTACTGTTACGCTTTAAGTGCTGCGTTTTTCTTTGAAGAAATTTTTTAAAAGTGCAGCGCATTCATTTTCATAAAAACCACCGGATGCCTGAATTTTTGTATGCTTCAGAACTTGATGGTGATTGTCGATTTGCCCCATTTTAAGATCATACGCTCCAAAATAAAGAGAGGTAATTCCTGAAAGTTCAATAGCCCCTGCACACATGCAACAGGGCTCTAACGTCACATAAAGCGTACATCCACGCAAATGATTTTCGCCGAGTATCTCAAGACCTTGAGTGAGCACAAGATATTCCGCATGAGAGAGAGGATTTTTTGTAGCATGCATCAGATTGTGCGCCGTTGTAATAAGTTTATCATCCTTAACAAGAACAGCGCCTACAGGAACTTCATTCATGGCATACGCTTTTTTCGCCTCATCAATTGCACGTTGCATCCAATTCACAATTTATTAATCTTTTTTTGTCAGTGTAATCCTTATGAATGAGCATAAAGCAAAGAGCATAGTAAAGACAATGAACGTATCCATTAGCACACGTGTTGAAAAAGATTCCATCGGGGAGATTGATATTATCGCGTCAGCCTTTTGGGGAAGCCAAACCGAAAGGTCAAGACGATTTTTTAATATTGGTGAGGAGCTAATGCCCTCTGCGATTATTCGTTCGCTCATTATTATTAAACGCGTTGCAGCTAAAACAAATGCGTCTCTGGGCTGTTTAGATAATGCGATTGCAAAGGCGATTATAAAGGCCTGTGATCATCTCTTGGATGATTTTGATCGCTATGCCATGCAGTTTCCCTTGAAGGTTTGGCAAACAGGCTCAGGAACGCAATCCAATATGAATGTTAATGAGGTAATTGCGAATCTTGCAAATCATCAGCTCGGATCTGCGTTAGGATCCAAAAGCCCTGTTCACCCGAACGATCACGTGAATTTTGGACAATCCAGCAATGATTGTTTTCCAACAGCCATGCATCTTGCCACTGTTCTTGAGGTTCATGAGCATCTTTTACCAAGCTTGACAACGCTATGGCGCTCGCTTGATAAAAAGGCGAAGGAGTTTGCGAGTATTCTAAAGATAGCGCGCACACATCTTCAAGATGCGACACCGATGACGGTGGGCCAAGAGTTCTCAAGCTTTGCCCGTCAAATAGAACTCGGGATTGAGCGCATTCATATGTGTCTCGATGGTGTAAGAGCTCTCGCTCAAGGGGGTACAGCCGTTGGCACAGGGCTGAATACGCACAAAAATTTTGCAGTGCAATTTGCAGCCAATCTGAATCACTATTTTGACGATAAATATTCTTTTCGTACATCGTCCAATACGTTTGAGGCCCTTGCAACGCATGATGCTCTTGTGCAATTTTCAGGGTCTCTTAACACGCTTGCGGTGAGTTTTATGAAAATAGGAAATGACATACGCCTCCTTGGATCAGGCCCAAGAGCGGGTCTTAATGAACTTTGTCTTCCTGAAAATGAACCGGGCTCATCCATTATGCCGGGGAAGGTCAATCCTACACAGGCTGAAGCCCTTACGATGATCGCTGCGCATGTTATGGGAAATCATGCAACGGTAACGATTGCAGGCAGTCAGGGACAGCTTCAGCTTAATGTTTTTAAGCCGGTCATTGCGTATAATATTCTACAGTCGATAAAACTTCTGGGTGATGTGGCCCAGAGTTTCTCCAAACATTGTGTGGAGGGCATTGCTTTGAATAAAAATCAGCTTCAGCACAATCTTTCACAAAGTTTAATGCTCATTACGTCACTCAATACAGTCATTGGTTACGATAATGCAGCGAAGGTTGCCAAAAAAGCTCATAAAGAAGGCCTATCCCTCAAAGAAGCGGCCCTTGCCCTCGGCGTTATTAGTGAAAAAGATTATGACACGCATGTGGATGCGTCGAAAATGCTTGAACCTTTTGATTAATCGCCCCGCTCTTAGGAAATCATTAACTTT
>JAKBAR010000014.1 GCA_021808925.1 Pseudomonadota bacterium
TTTGTTGATATTGCTGAGGGCATTATTCCTTTCCTGCTTTTCTCTCCTGATGCAAGGGAGTGAGCTCCTTTGTGCTGGGCAAACAACAACGCCCTCTTCTGCTAAGCCGTCGGTTAAAAAAAAATCTTTAAAGAAAAAGCCTCAGAAAAAAAAACGTCAAGAAACATCGCTTGGCAAAAAAACACCTTTAGTTTCCCCACCCTCCAAAGGCGTTGATCTTCCGATCACGGAAAATTTAAGCATCCTCGAATCAGAGCTGCCCAAACGTATTGATATGATGAATAAAGTGAGTACGCCCATTCTTAAAAGTGTTGAGGGGGAGTCAAAAAACGCTTCTTCGAATCACCCAGAATCTTCTGTCACCTCTGCCTCCCCTCCTTCTATAATACAAGCTAATGATGTTTCGCTTACAATTCATTCTAAAAAATTACCAGGAATAGCCCTTATTCGGATCTTAGATGCGTACTGGCTTTTTCTTGATCAAAAATATCCTTTTACCCTTCCGACAAATTATCCTTACGGTATTTTTTCAATGGAGGATAAAAGTACAGAGCAGAATACGATTGTTAAAATAATTCTTCGCCGTGGGTTTTGGCCGAATATTCGTGCAGAAAAAGAAACGTGGACATTGGATTTTAATATTTCTCCTCGCCTCAGTCGCACAAAAAAAGTGATGCGTTGGCCGGATAGCATTGATAAACCTATTAAAATTTTGATGCCAAGTTATGTAGGTGAAATCCCTTGGGTTCATCCAGAAATGAAAATTCCTATTTCTATTTTTACCTCACGTAAACAAGATGGAGCTTTTACACCCCAGCAAAGCTATCCTCAACTCACGTTGATGGAGTCTTATGTGGGGCTTGCGATTCAGCCTATATCCGATTCGCTTGTTGTTCGAAGAGATGTTGAGGATCTTGACGTTTTTGATGCTCGCGGTATTGCGCTCGGCAATGAGTTGCTCTCAAGCAAAGAAAATCTCAGTATTTTAGCAGACACACGCAGACCTTATAAAATTGAAGATGAACTCCAATCTCTTAAAAATAAAAAACGAACGCCTGCGATTATGATGAAAATAATTGAATTGAGTCTCAAACTTGGCTTTTTTAGTGAAGCAGGGGCGCAATTTAAGGCGCTTGATGCTCTTTGTACTCAAGGAGTGTGGGTGGATCAGGCAAAGGTTGATCTTTTTCGCCTTGTGTTGCTGACACTCTCTCCGAATGATGAGAGTGCATCACATCCTATTGATTTTACACATCACAATTTTCAGAGTCCTGAATTTCATTTTTGGTACAATCTGTATCGCAAAAACCCTCAAAACTATGAGCCTTTGATTAAGCATATTATTTCACACTACCCTCTTTTTTTAAAAAATGAGGTCGTTGAAATTCTTTTGTCTGTTCCGGATGAGTATGAAAATCTTCGAAGTCTTATTGGTCTTCAAGGGATTGATAGAGACTTAAAAGATAAAGCACGTCTTAAGCTTGCGTTGATGGAGCCGATTGATATTCGTGAGCTAAAAGATCTTGTGAAATATTCAAAAAATCGTGAAATCCAAGCAAAGGCACAGTTGCAAATTCTTTATGAGGAGCAAAAAGAAAAGGATTTTAATCCCCTTAAGGCAATTAAGATCCTTGAGTCATATCTTTTTAGTTTTGGGGATAAGGAGTTTGAGGCTAAAGTCTTTTTGGCAAAACTTTATGTTGGTCAAAGAGACTATACGCAGGCGATTCGTCTTCTCAAAGATCTTAGCCTGGAGGATAAAAATCGCAGAGCAGAGTTGAATGAGCATATGCGATACGCTTACTTACAATTCTTTGAAGATGTTTTCCAAAAGGAAGAGGTAAAACAAAATAACTCAAAAAATAAAAAGAATAGCGAGGGGTTAGAGAATTTTAATCCGCAACCTCTCGATATTGTTGCGTTTTATAATGATTTTAATCACCTGACGCCCGATGGCGAGAAAGGAAAAAAAATTCTTAACACTGTGATCGATGCGCTGAAAAAACTTTCGCTCTATCGACCCGCTATTGAGATTTTATCCCGTCAGTTTGAGAAAGAGAAAAACGGTCCTGATAAAACATCTCTCACATTTCAAATAGCAGATCTTTATAAGATGTTGCCATCACCAGAAGACGTGGAGAAAATTTTAAACACCCTTGATGATACAACGATGAGCGAGGCTGATGTTTTAAAAAAAAGGTATCTTCTTGTGGAGAGTTATCTTTTGCAAAATCAACCAGGAAAAGCCTTAAGCCTTGTTGAAAATGATAAAAGCCTTGAGGGAGAAATCTCTAAAGAGCGCATATACTGGCATCTCAAGGACTTTAATAAAATTTTAGAACTCGTACCACTCCTTCTTCAAAGAGTAAATGACAAAGAAAAGCGAGCGTTTCTTGCGACACGCCTTGCCATTGCCAATGTTTTGGTTCAAAATCCACCGTATCCTTTTGAGGATCTTCGTATGCGCTATATCAATGATGTAAAAAACACGATGTACGAGAAAGATTTTCTTGTGGCAACGACGCCGGAAATTCGTGTCGAAGATGGTCTTCTCTATTTTCCTACCTTGGATCCGCTCTTGAAGCCGAATGCCTAGGTCGAGTGAATTTGACGTGCCCATAATTTTGTGTAATCGCCACCAAGTGCTAAAAGCTCTTTGTGGGTGCCACGCTCACTAATTTCACCATTTTTAAGAATAATAATCTGATCCGCGTGGACAACAGTGGAGAGGCGGTGCGCAATAATAATGGTGGTATAATTTTTGGCAAGCCCCTCAAGCTGGCGTTGAATATGCAATTCTGTCTGACTATCGAGCGACGATGTAGCCTCATCAAAAATAAAAATACGTGGATTTTTCAACAGGGCCCTTGCAATGGCGATGCGTTGTTTTTCACCCCCAGAGAGCTTAAGCCCACGCTCGCCCACAATCGTCTGATATTTTTCCGGCAGAGATTCGACAAAATCATGAATTTGTGCTTTTTTTGCGGCCTCGATAATATCCTTTATGGAGGCATCTGCCTTTCCATAACTAATGTTGTAGCCAATGGTGTCGTTAAAAAGAACCGTATCTTGGGGCACAATACCAATACATTTACGCAAGCTTTTTTGGGTGAGCGTGCGAATATCTTGGCCATCAATTTGAATGGATCCCGTGCTGACATCATAAAAACGGTAAAGGAGTTTTGCGATGGTTGATTTTCCAGCGCCACTCACGCCCACAATAGCTAGCGTTTGTTTGGGCGCTACATTAAAAGAAATACCTTTAAGAATGGGACGGTTGTTTGCGTAGTGAAAGGTAACGTTGTTGAAAGTGATGGCACCTTGCTTTAGGTGAAAATCTTTTGCATAAGGGGCATCTTGCACATCAAGATCGACATCAAGGAGATTAAACATTTGCTCCATATTCACAAGGGCGAGGCGCACCTGACGGTAAGCAAACCCCACCATAAAGAGGGGATTAAAAATCTGCAGAAGGTAGGCATTAATCGCGACAAAATCACCCAGGGTAAACTGCTGTGTCTTGATGCGTTGCAAGGCAATAAGAAGAATGGCAAAAAGTCCTAA
This sequence comes from Pseudomonadota bacterium, assembly GCA_021808925.1. Taxonomy (GTDB): domain Bacteria; phylum Pseudomonadota; class Alphaproteobacteria; order Paracaedibacterales; family JAKBAR01; genus JAKBAR01. The sequence continues at coordinate 3,565 of JAKBAR010000014.1, forward strand.
ACTTGTGACAATGTTTTGAGCAATGTTAAGCACAGAAAGGGAAATTTTACTTTTGACAGCAGCCTTTTCATAAGAAGCAAGCGCTTTGTCATAGCGCCGTGCCTCAAAATCTTCATTATTAAAATACTTGACTGTTTCGTAATTAATAAGACTGTCAATGGCTTTTGAGTTTGCTTCTGCATCACTTGTGTTCATGTTTTTAATATAGCGGATGCGCCATTCTGTAATATGAAGCGTCGAATAAACATAAACGACCATCATGGCTGCGCAAATAAAGGCAACCAAAAGCCCATAGAGATAAGAAAAAATAATCACAATAAAGATCACTTCAATCAATGTTGGCAAAAGAGAGAACGTTGCAAATTGCATAAATTCCTCAATGGCCTTAACCCCCTTTTGAATAATTTGGTTCAGGGCCCCCATTTTTCGCTCAAGGTGAAAGCTGAGGCTGAGATTGTGGAGATGTTTAAAAACTTTGACACCTGCTTCGCGCATGGCGCGCTCGGCAACGCGTGCAAAAATGCCATCACGTACTTCGTTCAAAAGCCCTGCAATGAGGCGTGATCCTGTGTAGGCGCAGACAAGGGCAAGGGGTGCCATAATAATCGCATGACCACTTTTCAACCCATCGATCAGGTATTTAAAAAAAAGAGGTGTTGCAATGGCGAAAACTTTTCCAAGGACAAGCATCGCCATCGCCACAATAAAGCGGAGGCGTGCGGACAAAAGTCCTTTGGGCCAAATATGCGGCCAAAGCTGCATGAATCCTTTGAGATTCAGTTTGAGACTTCCGGAGGGAAGTGGGTCGTCTTTCATGCAGTGACTGTTGAAAAAGAATCTACTCATAGAAATTCTAACAATCAAAAGTAAAAAAATATATAATTTTTGATACGGCGTTTTGCTCTTTATGAATCTCATTTCCGCTAAAAAATAGAGGGAAAGCTCCTCCTAAAGTGTGTGGGAGGGGCACTCAAGCCCGACCTTCCCCACTACTCTTTACTTATTATAAAAAATTTTTATATCCTTATAATTTTCAAAGTTCTTGAAATCATTTTTTACTTTATTTTCATTACGTTTGTATATCTTTTTAAGTTTTTCTCTCTCCTCTTCATTGAGCTTAAGACCCTCAATAAATAGAATCGAATTATCGTATTTATTAAGATCATTCAGGATTTTTCGAGAGCCCTTCCTCTTAAGGTAGTTACTCCCGAGACCCAATGTCTCAAGATTTGGATTATTCTGGATGATTTTGATAAGAAAAGGAACACTCTTCGAGGTGAGCTGATTCGCAAATAAATCTATCCTTTTAAGAGACGTATCTTTGAGGGTTTCACTCAAAATCTCAATCCCCGCATCCCCAAGCTTATTACCCGCGAGATTCAATGTCTCTCCATTGTCGTAGGTATTCATCTGAATCAGCTGTTTTATTCTCTGAGTCTCCTTATCACTCCTCTCACTCTCAATTTCATCATGAGTCTCCTCCTCACTCGCCCTCACAGGAGAAAGGTCAAATGCTACCCCCCCATATACATGATTGACATTAGTGTCAATATCTTTTTCATAAAATTACTCCATTTTGTTAAAGTTAATGATTGATCATCCATCTTTATAGATGACAGAGAAAAGTAAAGAAAGGGTTAACCTTGCGCTCTATATTAGAAAAAAAGTGTGTGGAGGAAAATGACACGTTTGTCATGATTTGTCACTGGTCAAGGGATCGTGTTTCTGGCACAAATGTTTGAGTGAAATGATACAAAAAAAGAAAAAAGTGATGCGTGCTGTTATTATTTTTGCGGCTGGACAAGGGACACGTATGCGGTCGACTCTGCCGAAGGTTTTGCACACAATTGCGCATAAATCCATGCTATCTTACGTTTACGATACGGCTAAAGATCTCGATCCCGCACAGATTATTCTCGTGGCGTCTGAGTCTCTAAAACAGGCGATTGAGAAAAAAGATAAAACGATTGATTTTGATACAAGTGAGCTGACTCTTGCCGTTCAAGATAATCCTCTCGGTACAGGGCATGCACTGCAAGTGGCGTTTCATTACCTTCACCCCCAGATTACTGAAATCCTCGTGCTTTATGGAGATGTGCCCTTTGTTAACGTTGAAACGCTTCAGCCGTTGCTCGAGGATAATCATGAGTGTTGTTTTTTAGGCATGCATGTAACGCCTCCCCATGCTTACGGTCGCATGATGACTGAGGGTGAAAATATTCTCAAAATTGTCGAAGATAAAGATGCAACAGCGGCTGAAAAAACGATTAATTATGTGTGGTCCGGTGTGTTAACCGCAAAAACAGCTTTTTTAAAAGACTATCTTCCTAAGCTTGCGCCAAGTCCTGTGACAGGTGAATATTACATTACAGATATTATTAAATTTGCGGCCTTGGATGGCAAAAAAGTAAGGCACAAAGAAACACCTTGCGCTCTTGAGTTTGAAGGCGTTAATGACAAAGTGGCTCTTGCCCGTATGGAGCAGCGTCAACAAGAAGCAATGCGTGCGGATTTTTTAGAAAAAGGTGTGAAGATGATCGCTCCTGAGACTGTTTTTTTTGCCCACGATACAGTGATTGAGGCGGATGTAACACTGATGCCCTTTATCACTTTTGGTAAGAATGTGTGTATTAAAAGCGGTGCATTGATTTTTTCGCACTGCCACATCGAAGCATCCGTGATCGAGGAGGGTGTGCGCATCGGCCCCTTTGCGCATTTACGTGAGGGGAATTCTATTGGCAAAGGGGCGGTTATTGGTAATTTTGTGGAGGTTAAGCATTCGACCCTTCACAGCAATGTGAAAGCAAAACACCTAAGTTATTTAGGGGATACAGAGATTGGCGAGGGGACAAACATTGGTGCGGGGACGGTCGCGTGTAATTATGATGGAAAAAATAAACATAAAACAACCATCAAAGCACACGTCTCTATTGGTGGGAATACAACACTTGTGGCGCCTGTGACGATCGAGGATAATGTTATTGTGGCCGCAGGGAGTGTGATTACGGAGGATGTGCCCAAAAACGTCATCGCCTTTGGCCGCGCACGCCAGGTGAATAAAGAGAGAAAGAAATAATTTTTTAGAATCATCTTATAAAGACGAAAAAAGGTTAGTAAAAATGTGTGGTATTGTTGGATTAATTGCGCGTGACGATGTTGTCAATAAAATTTTAGAAGGGCTCGAACGCCTAGAATATCGAGGCTATGACTCTGCAGGGATTGCAACGATTCATGAGGGTAAACTCGATCGCCGCCGCTCTGAGGGGAAACTGCGTGCGCTCAAAGAAGTGTGCTTTCACGCGCCCCTTCAAGGGACCATTGGGATTGGTCATACACGTTGGGCAACACATGGTCCAGCTATCGAGGCGAATGCGCATCCCCATGCCAATCATCGTATTGCTCTTGTGCATAATGGTATTATTGAAAATTTTAGTATCCTAAAAAAAGATCTTGAGACGCGCTATACCTTTGAAAGTCAAACGGATACCGAGGTTATCGTTTATCTCATCGAGGACGAGCTTGCCAAAGATCAAAATCCTTTGAAAGCGCTTCAAGCGGCTGTGAAAAAACTCAAAGGAACGTACGCGATTGCTGTCCTTTTTAAGGAGAGTCCAGACACACTTTATGCAGTGCGACAGGGAAGCCCTCTCGTGCTTGGGATTTCAGAAAAGGCGTCGTACCTTGGATCCGATGCCATTTCTCTCGCACCGTGGGTAAAGCAACTTTGTTATTTAGAAGATGGAGATTTAGCTGAACTCACACTCGGTCATGTCACTCTTTATAACCGTGAAGATCAAAAAGTTCAGCGTCCTTTTGTCGCGAATCCGATGGCCACGGAAAATATTAGTAAAGGGCCCTATCGTCATTATATGCTCAAGGAAATTTTCGAGCAGTCAACCGTTTTAAGTCAAGGGCTTCAGCATATTTTAGAAAAAGAGGCGCATCATCTTCACGCTCCTCAAGGTGACATTGATTTTAAAGCTATTGAGTCTTTATCGATTATTGCCTGTGGCACGTCTTATTATGCGGCAATGGTGGCAAAGTATTGGTTTGAAAAATATGCGCATATTCCTGTGGATGTGGACATCGCCTCTGAATTTCGCTATCGCCATCCTGTGTTTACAAAAAACCATGCGTGTTTTTTTATCTCTCAATCTGGCGAGACACTGGATACGCTTGCAGCCCTCGAGCTTTCTAAAAAACATGCCTTGACCTTGGGGATTGTGAATGTGCCGCAAAGTTCCATTGCGCGGGCGGCGCACCATGTTGTGTTTACCCATGCAGGTCCCGAGATTGGTGTGGCTTCAACAAAAGCATTTACGTGTCAGCTGCTCACACTTTTGACGCTTGCACTCGAGGCTGCACGTCAACGCAAATATCTGAGCGCGCGTGAAGAAGAGTCGATGATCCAAAGTTTACGATCACTTCCCGGTCTTGTGCATCAGGTGTTGATCAATAATAAAATGGAGGCTGTTGCACAAACAATTTTAAAGGCGCCTCATGTGATTTTTTTAGGGCGCGGCACGCAATATCCCATCGCCTTGGAGGGCGCGCTCAAGCTCAAGGAAATTAGTTATATTCCATCACAAGCGTATGCATCGGGAGAGCTTAAGCACGGGCCTATTGCGCTTATTGATGAGCATGTGGCGATTTTTATCCTTGCTCCTTTTGATGCGTGGTTCGAAAAGTCAGCGGGCAATATTCAAGAAATTCACGCGCGTAAAGGGCATATGACTGTTTTTACGGATGAGGAGGGGGCCGAGCATTTACAAACGATGTTGCCCGGCGTTTTCCACCTTGGGAAAAATCTTATCCTTCTTCCCAAGGTTGATCCTCTTCTTCACCCTTTTCTTTATGTGCTGCCGCTTCAGCTTTTGTCTTATTATACGGGAATGCTCAAAGGAACAGATGTGGATCAACCGCGCAATCTTGCTAAATCTGTAACGGTGGAGTAGGAAAAAAATCAAAAATGGATAGGAAATGTGCTCGCTTTTAGAAGGGGAGCATTTTTTCTTTCTCAGAAAAAGAGCTTTAAATCTTTATTCTGCTTTAGCTCAAACTTCTTACGCTTTTGGCATGTGTAAAACAATAACGAGGCGTTGACAGTTTTTCTTTATCCTATTAGCATAAAATTTAGGAAAATTTTAATAATGTGGCTCTGATGACAGCACCTGTCAAACAAAAGCGACCTCTTTCGCCACACCTGCAAGTCTATAAGCCTCAACTGACAAGTATGCTTTCTATTCTTCATCGCCTTACCGGGATGGCGCTGAGCCTTGGGGCTTTTCTCCTTGTGGGGTATCTTTATTGTTTAACAGAAAGCGAGGCGACGCGGGGGTGTCTTTTCTCTGTGACTCAAGGGCCTTTTTTTAAAATTATAAGTTTTTTGTGGCTCTTTGCGCTTTGTTTTCATTTATTGAATGGCGTGCGTCACCTTGCGTGGGATATGGGGTATGGTCTTGAGATAAAGCAAGTGTACATTTCTGGGTATAGTGTTTTAATCCTTAGCATTCTTTTTACCTTTTTTCTTTATGGAGATCTTTTATGGCGTTAATCAGTTCAGAAAAAGGGCTTACACCGTGGAAACATCAGCGGCTCACGGCGGTTATTCTTTTATTCGCGGTGGCTTTTTTTATCTATGCATTCTGTGTGACGATTAAAGCGTCTCAGGCGGATATTATCCTTTGGCTGCAAAAACCACTCATCAAGGGGTTTTGTCTTTTGTCTCTTGGAGCTCTTTTCTATCATAGTTTTTTAGGGCTTAAGATGATCGTGGAAGATTATCTGCATCACAAACATCTACGCCAGGCTGTGCTTTTTCTTATGTTAATTGCGCATGTTTTTTTTACGCTTCTTGGCGGTCTTTTAATCCTCTCTTTTTAGTTAAGGCAAATACAGTATGACACAAGCCTATACCACACACATTCATGAGTACGATGTTGTTATTGTTGGTGCAGGAGGATCGGGGCTGCGTGCTGCCCTTGGTATGTCCGCAGCCGGTTTGAAAACAGCGTGTGTGACAAAAGTTTTTCCCACAAGAAGTCACACAGTTGCAGCTCAAGGTGGGATTAGTGCAGCGCTCAACAATATGAAAGACGGCGATGACTGGCGCTATCATTTTTATGACACTGTAAAAGGTTCAGATTGGCTTGGCGATCAAGATGCGATTGAATACATGTGCCGGAATGCCATCGAGGCTGTGGTCGAGCTAGAGCATATGGGGGTACCTTTTTCCCGCACGGATGAGGGGAAAATTTATCAACGTCCCTTTGGGGGGCATACAATTGATCATGGCAAAAGTATGGCTAGGCGCGCCTGTGCCGCTGCGGATCGCACAGGTCATGCGATTTTGCATACGCTTTATCAACAAAGCCTTGCCCATAATACCCAATTTTTTATCGAATATTTCGCCCTTGACCTTATTATGGAAGACGGTGAGTGCCGAGGTATCATCGCTTGGTGTTTGGATGATGGTTCTCTTCATATTTTTAGAGCGCATACCGTAGTTCTCGCTACAGGGGGCTATGGCCGTACTTTTTTCTCGTGTACAGGTGCGCATACATGTACGGGGGATGGCAATGCCATGGTACTGCGCGCGGGGCTTCCTTTGCAGGATATGGAGTTTATTCAAATTCACCCCACAGGTATTTATGGTGCAGGCTGTCTTATTTCAGAAGGTGCGCGCGGCGAGGGCGGATATCTTACGAATTCTAAAGGCGAGCGTTTTATGGAGAAATATGCGCCCAATACGAAGGATTTAGCCTCCCGCGATGTTGTCAGCCGTGCTATTGCTGTGGAGGTTTTAGAGGGGCGCGGCTGTGGCCCTGAAAAGGATTATGTGCATTTGCATCTTGAGCACCTCAGTCCACAAGTTCTGCACGAGCGTCTGCCGGGGATTTCTGAAACAGCAAAAATATTTGCGGGTGTGGAGGTGACAAAAGAACCAATTCCTGTTGTCCCTACTGTGCATTACAATATGGGGGGCATTCCTACAAATATTCACGGTGAAGTTGTTAAAAATGGTCAAAAAGAAACGGTTTCGGGGCTTATGGCTTTGGGTGAGGCAGCCTGTGTTTCTGTGCATGGTGCCAACCGTTTGGGGACGAATTCTTTGCTGGATCTTGTTGTTTTCGGTCGTGCAGCAGCCCTTCGTGCGGCAGAAACCATAAAACCTGGAACACCTCATAAAACAATTTCACCGGATCTTTATGCGCATACACTTGCGCAGTTTGACCAGCTTCGCTATGCCCACGGCGATTTTCCCACAGGGGAGATTCGTGTCGCGATGCAAAAAACAATGCAAAAGCATTGTGGTGTTTTCCGTAATGATGCACTGCTTAAAGAGGGGCTCGACGAGCTTAAAAAAGTGCAAGAATCTATGAAAAATATTCGTATTAATGATCACTCGCTGATTTGGAATACGGACTTGCTCGAGGCATGGGAGCTTAAAAATCTCATGGCACAATGTTGGGTCACTCTTGAGTCTGCATTGCAACGCCATGAAAGCCGTGGGGGGCATGCGCGCGATGATTATCCTGAGCGCGATGATAAAAATTGGCTCCATCACACCCTATCTTCCCTTGATGGAAAGAACAAAGTGACTTTTGACAAACGCCCTGTCTCTCTTACACCGCTGACAAAGGACGTGGAGCCGATTCCGCTTCAAAAGCGCGTGTATTAGGAAAAAAGGGGGAGAGCCTCCACCCTCTCCCATCTGTATTTTACTCAATATACATATCGATGAATTTTTTGTTTTTTTGAAGATTATAAATTTCTTCCTTTGTACTCGTTGTGATAGGCTTCATTTTGTAATAAAGTTCTAAGAGATAATCTAATCCGTTTGATGTGAAAGCAATGAAGTGGGTTACGTATTGTGTGTCGAAAAGGGAGTACCCTGAAAGATTATTTGGATCAGTTTGAAAATTTCCTTTATTACGTGGCGTTAATCCCTTTAAAAAAGATTTGCTGATTTTATCCTCAAGAAGATTTTTTTTTCTATTACTGCGGCATGTCAGTGAGTCAAGCTCCCATTTATTGCCTTTGCTATCTTCAACGTATCCTTTTCGATGTTGAAGAGCATCGATGATATCCTCTAATTTGAACATAGGATTTTTTATTTTTTCCTGCCAAGATTTGACCTTTAAAATTGTATTTGCATTAACCTCTCCTGCAAGGGGATAGAACATGTACGTTCCGTTAATAATTCCATTGTCGTCAGTGATATCAATAGCGCATCCAATAATATCATAAGGTGCATACTCTAAATGTCTATATTCGTCTGCTTTGGATAAACGAAGGTTTGTTTCGTCTTCAATGGGCATTTCTCGTAATACATCCACAAAAAAGTTTTGAAACTTTCCAAGCCCTTCGATTATTTTCCATTGCTTTGTGGTTGTATATTTTGTGAGCTTTTTCTTAAGGTCTTGACAGATTTTTTCCCCTTGTTCTGTGGAGCTGACGTTGCTTATAATCTCAGAAGCGCATGCCCCCCCCCCAGTATATGGTGAGTGTGAGAGTAATTAAAGATTGAATGATTTTTTTCATGATAGAAATTTCCATATTAAAAATAATACTAACGATAAGTAACATATCATGAAAAACTTAAGATTTTCCTAAGGCTTTTTCGAGGCCGATTATTCTTCCATTGCCGTTGTGTCGGGTTCTCTGATATAAATAAATTTAGCTATTTTTAAGGCGTGTGGATGTGATGACTGAAATGAACGGTGAGGCGTCTCTTTTTTTTAAAAGGTTTTTGAGAAACCCTGCGAGGCTTGGCACACTTGCACCTGTTTCAGAACGTTTGGCGCGCCTTGCGGCGTCATGTGTATCACTTCCCTCTGACGGCAAAATTGTCGAAATTGGTGCGGGAGCGGGGCGCCTCACGCGTGCTTTTTTAGGGGCCGGGGTCAAACCAAAAAACCTCAAAGCGATTGAGCTTGATCCGGATCTTTGCGCATTCGCAAAAGAAAATATAAAAAGCGTAGATTTTATCGAGGGCAATGCAAAGGATCTCGCAACGCTTCTTCCAAAATCTTGGATTGGTAGTGTTGATATTGTTTTTTCAAGCATCCCTTTCATGTATTTACCTCGGGAAATGCGCGCAGAGATTACAGAATCTGTTTTTGATGTGCTGAAGCCTGGTGGGGATTTTTTCCACCTGACCTATAACTATTGGTCGCCTCTCGAGGGGATGGGGTATGAACAAAGGCGTTGCGCAACACTTTGGGCGAATTTCCCTCCTGGCTTTATTTGGCGATATCGCAAGCAGATGATACCTCACTTGAGAGCTGCTTAAAAAATGCCAAAGACTGTTGAAAAAAATATTAAGCGTGAGGAAAACTTTCTCTTTCTAAGACAGCTTGTGAAAAATCCTAAAATGCTTGGGGCGATTGTGCCCAGCTCCGAGGCGCTTGGAAAATTTATCTCTAAGCAAATTGTCATTACAGACCAAACACAGTGTGTTGAAATTGGTGCAGGGACGGGCAGTTTGACACTCGCTCTTTTGCGTGCGGGGATTCTTCCTGAAAATCTTTATGTTGTGGAGCTTGATACAACTCTTTCGGATTTTTTAAAAAAGAAACTACCTGCCGAAGTTCATGTTATTAAAGGTGATGCGGCGCATCTCGAGAAACTTCTTCCCTCGCATATTATAGGGCACGTGGATACGGTTGTGTCAGGTATTCCCATGATGAATTTATCGAAGGCAGAGCAAACGGCCCTTATTGAGTCAAGTTTTAATGTGATGAAGAATGAGGGAAGCTTACTACAGTTTACATATGGTCCTCTTTCGCCGCTGCCCGCAAAGAAATTAGGGCTTTCTAAAAAACGCATCGGACATGTTCTTCTTAATTTCCCACCGGCAACGATTTGGCGTTATCAGCGTAGCTCTATCGCGCAATAAATAAGAAGCGTGTGAGGGGGGTACGTTTTGTTTTGCAATGTTATTCTTCCGCTTTTATTTGATCGCGCGCTTACATATCAAACAGATGAAGATATCGGGGTAGGAACTCTGGTTAACATCCCTTGGCGCAATAAAACTCTTTTTGGTCTTGTGATAGAAACGGACGTTGTGCCTCTCGAGAATGTGACGATCAAAAAAGCAATCCCTCTCCCCTTGAATCTTGAGCGAAAGATGTTGGCTTTTATGCAACAGGTAGCTGAATATAATCTTATGCCTATAGGATGGGTGTGGCGCATGGTTTTAGGAGGAGTCAACCTTGATAAAATTATTGATAGTGATCTGACACTCAAAACACCTCATTTATCCTTCATTGACGCGCGGACAAGGCATCTTAAAAACCTTAATGCGGATCAGCAGCAGGCTGTTGATTTTATCCATACACAACTCGATAAAGGAGCCTATGCCTCAATCCTTTTGGACGGTGTGACGGGCTCTGGGAAGACAGAAGTGTATTTTCATAGCATTGCAAAAACGCTTGATGCGCAAAAACAATGTTTGATCCTGTTGCCTGAAATTGGTTTGTCCTATCAGTGGCTCCAGCGATTTGAAGCACAGTTTGGTTTTACACCGGTGGTGTGGAATTCGCACACCACGCCCAAAAAACGTAGGGAGGCGTGGGCAAAGGCTATAAGCGGAACCCCGCAAGTTTTTGTAGGTGCACGCTCTGCTCTTTTTCTCCCTTATAAAAATCTTGGTCTTATCATTGTGGATGAGGAGCACGATAGTTCTTATAAACAAGAGGAGCAAGGTCATTATCACGCGCGGGATATGGCGATTTTAAAGGCTTATCACGCTGCAATTCCGATTATTCTCGCTTCAGCGACTCCCTCGCTTGAATCTTTTATCAATGCAGAGCAGGGAAAGTCAACCCATCTTCGCCTTAAAAATCGCTTTGGTGAGGCCCTTTTGCCAAAGGTCTATTTAATCGATCAGAAAAATAAAAATCCTCGTTTGTCAAAAGGATGGCTCAGTGAGGCGCTTAAAATTGCTCTTTACAAACGATTAAAAGCCAACGAGCAATCGCTGCTTTTTCTCAATCGACGGGGGTATGCGCCCATTACCTTGTGTGCATCGTGTGGGTATGTGTACGAGTGTCCGGGGTGTTCTGCTTCTTTGGTGCAACATCGTCGCAAAGGTTATGCGCATCTTCAGTGTCATCATTGTGGATTTGAAAAAAAACTGGATCTTCAGTGCCCTCAATGTCTTACAGCTGATACGTTGATTCCTTGTGGTCCTGGCATTGATCGTGTTTTTGAGGATGTGACAAAGCTTTTTCCCGATGCACGCGTCAGCTCTCTTACGAGTGATATGACGCCCAAAGATCAGCGTGTGCTTTGGGAGCGCATGATGGCGAACGAGGTGGATATTATTATTGGAACGCAAATGATTGCAAAGGGGCACCACTTGCCGCATCTGACGCTTGTGGGAGTGATTGATGGCGATATGGGGCTTTATGGTGGGGATCTGCGCGGTGAGGAAAAAGCTTTTCAGCTTTTGCAACAGGTCAGTGGAAGGGCAGGGCGCGAGGCTAAACCTGGCGAGGTTTTTATTCAAACCTATCAACCTGAAAATGCTCTTTTCAAAGCCCTACAACAGCATGATCGTGATCATTTTATGCATCAAGAATCGACACTGCGCAAAGAGATGGCGCTGCCTCCGCATACGCGTTTAATCAGTCTTGTCGTGTCGGGAATGGACGAGCACAAAGTTAAGGAATGTGCAAAAAAAATAGCACTCTTTTTAACGAAAACACCCGCGATTCAAGTTCTTGGGCCCGCACCCGCGCTTATGCTGCGCCTCAAAAGTCGTTATCGTTATCGCATTTTGCTTAAAGGGGGCAAACACCTTAAAATGAGTGCCTGGCTAAAACAAAGGCTGTCGGAGCTAAAAATTCCAACATCGATCACGCTGACTGTGGATGTTGATCCAATACAGTTTATTTAAACAACTGTTTTATTTTTTTTGGATTATGTAATTTTTTATTCTCTTTTTTCTTTTCTGAAAGTTCTTTGACATACTCTATCCATGTTATTTCTTCATTTTCATTTTTCTTTATTTTCTCTTTGGTGTTATTTTTTTGAGTATTTTCTTTTTTGTGCTCAATCCCATTCTCATTCTTATTCTCTTTTTCAGAGGCATAAAGAGCAGAAAAACAGGTTGCCATCAGGAGAAGAAAAAAATAGCGCATTGTTATAAAATCCTTTTGGTGATGATTAAGCAAACAGTGTGATGGGATTTTCTATAAAACTTTTGAAGGATGCAAGGAATTTCGCACCAAGCGCACCATCAACCGCACGGTGATCCACAGAAAGAGTGCAGTTCATGAGCGTGGCTTGGGTAACCGTGCCATTTTTGATCACAGGCGTTGGAACGCCAGCACCTACGGCTAAAATGCAGGCCTGAGGCGGATTAATAATCGCCTGAAATTGTGTGATGCCATACATGCCAAGGTTCGAGATACAAAAACTCCCTCCTTGAAACTCATGGGGCTGCAGCTTGCCGTCACGGGCACGCTCTGCCAGCTGTTTCATTGTGGCGGAGAGATTCCCAAGGGACTGTGAGGACGCGTCTCGGATAATCGGCGTGACAAGGCCCCCATCAATCGCCACAGCTACAGAAATATCCGTTTGAGAATAGCGACGGATAAACGTCTCATGAAAAGACACATTAGCATCGGGAACTTCTTTGAGCGCTTTTGCAGCCGCCATAATCACAAAATCATTGACGGAGATTTTATTATGTTTCTCGCGTTTTTCATTAAGGCTTGTGCGTATTTTTAAAAGTTCATCAATCTCGCATGTGATCGATAAATAAAAATGAGGAACGGTTTGTTTCGATTCCACAAGGCGCTTAGCAATCGTTTTGCGCATCATGGTTAGGGGAATATCGGTGAAGTCACTCTCTTTTGACGCGGCGATGTGTCCTGCTGAGGGTTTGTGGGCTGTTGCACCCTCCACGTCCGCCTTGATAATACGTCCTCTGGGCCCTGTTCCCACAACAGTGGACAGATCCATATTCAAAGAAGACGCAAGGCGCTTTGCCACAGGTGAGGCAATCACACGATTATTATTTGCAGAAGGCGCCGTAGCAGGTGTGACCGCAAGGGGTGGTGTATTGTCTTGTAAAGACGGTGTAGGCGCAGCGTGCGTTGTCGTGACGGGCGATGGTTCAACTTTAATATTCTCCAAAGCCGATGCGTCTTCACCTTCCTCAAGGATTAGTGCAATGAGTGTATTAACTTTTACTGCCTCAGATCCTTCTGGAATAAGGATTTTACCAAGTGTGCCTTCATCCACGGCTTCTACTTCCATGGTGGCTTTGTCTGTCTCAATTTCTGCAAGGACTTGGCCTGCTTTAATACTGTCGCCCTCTTTTTTGAGCCATTTGACAAGATTTCCTTCTGTCATGGTGGGGCTAAGGGCTGGCATTAAAACCTGAACGGGCATAAGTATCTCTTCCTGAGTTCGTATGTTTTCTCTATCAAAAAGAAAACATGTGCTGAGTATGTGATCAAAAGTCTACCAAGGCCTCTTTTATCACGCAAAGCTTTTTTAAAAAAGCTTTTTTACTGAAGGGCGCTCTTGGAGTAGAGTGAAGGGAATAAAGATTAAAAAAATATAAAAACATGTTGTATACCTCCCAAACTCTTGAACAGCTTGAGCACATTGCAGAAGATTTTGCTAAAACACTGATACCACCTTGCTGCCTTTTACTCTACGGAAATTTAGGGGCAGGGAAAACAACCTTTGCGCGTATGCTCATTCAAAGTCTTACATCCAAGGATACCGTTGTTCCAAGTCCGACTTTCACACTCTTGCAAACCTATGACATTTCAAAAAATCATTCCGTCCAAGGACACATTACGCACTTTGATTTGTACCGCCTTCACGCCGAGGATGATTTGTTGGATATTGGCTTTGAGGAGTATAGTCACGAACATATTTGTCTGATCGAGTGGCCAGAGCGTTTGGGCGCGTTTTTACCAGAAAAATATATAAGAATTATGCTGGAGGAGGATTCCCCAACGACGCGTCATCTAACCATTGAGTCCATAGGATTTGAGTGATGGGACACTCGCAACAATTGCTGTGTGAGTCAGGAGAGCTCTATGATTTTCTGCACAAAAACGGTCTCGCCTCCGCCCCCCTAGAGGCGCTTCCTATGGATGCATCAAAGCGTCATTATTACCGTGTGCAGGGGGAAAATAAGCTTGTTATGGTCTGTCCACCCTGTCAAAAACCAGAGCAATTTATCAACGTTTCAGCATTTTTGAAGACCATTGGCCTCAACGCACCATGTGTCCTTGCGAAGGAAAATGATTTTTACCTGATTGAGGATTTTGGTCAAAATACCTACCGCAAGGCGATGGGAAAAACGCCCCCAAAAGAACTTTATACACTGGCAACAGATGTGCTTATTCATCTCAAAGAGCGCGTGCGCGAAAAACCGTCCTTTGTGCCTGTGTATGACATGCAAATGTTTTTGAATGAGGCTGCAATTTTTCCCGAATGGTACAAGGGGATACCCGCCCACTTGCCATGCTATTTGGGCATTTGGAAGGATCTTTTAAGCACACTGGAGGTGCCAGAGTGTGTGATTCTAAGGGATTATCACATTGATAATTTGTTCTATTTACCCGCGTTTCAGGGGCTCAAAGCCTGTGGTCTGATTGACTTTCAAGATGCTGTTTTTGGCCCTGTGGGCTATGATCTTGTGTCGCTTCTTTTTGATGCGCGTACGGATGTGCCACAAAATTTGGTTGATTTTCTGATGGATCGCTATATCACAACGTTTCCTGCGGCAAAGCAAAGTGCTCTTGAAAGGGCCTGTACAATTCTCAATATGCACAGGCAACTGCGCATTCTTGGCGTTTTTTCAAGGCTGAGTCAGCGTGATGGGAAGCATCACTATCTTCAGTATGTACCGCGTATTTTAACCTATGTTAGGACGCTTTTCAAAAATCCCCTTTTCAAGGATTTGAAGCGCTGGTGCGACGCCAAAGGGGGATTTTAATCAAGGGGGCTTTTGATGTTTACATAGCTTTGAGCCTTTTCATGACTTCCTCTTTGCCAAGGATGTCCATGATTTCAAAAATACTCGGAGAAATAGTGCGGCCTGTAAGGGCAATGCGCACACTTTGAGCCATATCACCCAGTTTCACAGACCAGAGCTCGGCATGCGTGCGAAAAAGTGTTTCTAAGGAAGAGCTCGAAAAGTCATGGGTCTCCTCAAGCGCTGCGATAATTTTGACTAAGAGGGTTTTAAGGGCCTCATTAAAAAGCTTTGTGGCCTTCTCATCCAGGGGAAGACGCGTGATATACAACTGTGCCATATCGGCAAGCTCAAGAAGTGTTTTGGCGCGTTGCTTAAGTCCCGCCATGCCTTTTTCCAGGCGATGTTGATCAAGGTCCGTAAGCGTATATCCTTTTTTCTCAAGAAAAGGGGTGAGCTCAGAAAGCAGCGCAAGGTCAGCCATCTCGCGCATATAATGGCCATTAAGGCTTGTGAGCTTTACAATATCAAAACGTGAGGGCGACTTGCCAATACCGCTCACCTCAAAAAGTGCAATCGCGCGGTTGGTCTCAATAATTTCCTCATCCCCATGTCCCCATCCCAGACGCAGCAAATAATTGCGCATGGCCTCGGCTAAAAAACCCATCTCTTTGTATTGTTCAGTGCCAAGAGCGCCATGGCGTTTGGAAAGTTTAGCACCATCGGGACCATGAATCAGGGGAATATGCGCAAAAGCAGGCGTGCTCCAGCCGCAGGCTTCATAAATATGTTTTTGGCGAAAGGTGTTGGTCAGGTGATCATCGCCGCGAATCACGTGGGTAATGCCCATATCGTGGTCGTCCACCACAACGGACAGCATATAGGTGGGCGTCCCGTCCGAACGCAGCAAAATCATATCATCCAGCTGGTCATTCGCAACCTCAATATGACCTTGCACAAGGTCATCCACAATGGTTTTTCCTTGCTGCGGTGCTTTCAACCTCAGGGCGGGCTTGACACCTGTAGGCGCTTCCCTCGGATCGCGATCGCGCCAAAGGCCATTATAGCGGGGATTTTTTCCCTCACGCTTTGCTGCGTCCCGCATGGCCTCGAGCTCTTCGGGCGTGCAATAACAATAGTAGGCTTTGCCTTGGTCTAAAAGGGTTTGCGCAACCTCTTGATGGCGGGCGGCTCTGGCGGATTGGAATACAACGTCACCGTCAAAAGTAAGGCCGAGCCAGTTGAGTGATTCGAAAATTGCCTCAACGGCCTCTTGCGTTGAGCGCTCTCGGTCCGTGTCCTCGATGCGCAAATGAAATGTTCCCCCAAAATGCTTGGCAAACAGCCAATTAAAGAGGGCTGTGCGCGCACTGCCAATGTGGAGATAACCGGTGGGAGAGGGCGCAAAACGGGTAACGACAGAGGGCATAGATTTTTTGGATGTGACATTTTCCCCCACTATATCAAAAATTTAGCAGGTGTGGCTATTGTTTTGCGCATAAAAAAACCACCCCGAAGGGTGGCTTTGAGTCAAGATAGAAAAAATCTTAGATAGCACTAATGTCGTCTTCCTTACCATCTGTAAGGTCTAATAATTTGTTGTTATATGAGTTTTTGAGTTTATTTAATTTAATCTTCTTATCATCCTTGTCGAGAGTCTTATCCTTATTGACTGACTTAACTTCATTATCATACTTTTCTTTGAGCTCCTCTTTTGCTTCCTTAAGTGCGGTACCTTTCAGATGCTCTCCGACCTCTTTTTCTGCGGATTCGAAAGCCTCATCGATGCTTTCGGCAAAATCTTTATCATCTTGATAAGCGTCTTTGAGGGAGTTTACACGATTCACAAGCAAATTGTAGAGTTTGTTTGATTGCTCTTCCAGTTTTTTATTGTTAGGGTTAAAATCAAAGTTGTTACTTTTGGTGTCTACAAACATACCGTTAAGCTTGTTGCCAGTAACAACGGTGTGGATAAGGTCAGTCACGGCATTCTCATGACCATCAATATCAAACAGCTTGTCCAAAAGCTTCTCGAGTTTTACAGAGGCTTTTGCCTCACCTTCATTCAATTTATAAGATTTTTTCTCCTTATTCTCATTTTCAATATTGAGTTTTTTATTTGAAAATTCGCCAAGCCCAAAATGTTTATCTGCTGCATTTGCTTTGGGAGCTCCAACGGCAACGATGAGGGCTGCTGCGGAAAGTAATAGTGATAATTTTTTCATAATTCACACCTTTAAAAATAATTGTTAACCACATTATGACGATGCTATCGTCACCTTACATAAAAATCGTATCATGTCAAAATACTATATGCAAGAGCTTTTTTTTAAAAAATGTATTTTTTTTTAGTTAAATACATCAAAATAAAAGTCTCCAATACTACCCTAAACTACAAAGGTTAATAATTCGTAAAAAATTAAGAGATATTTGACTTATTTTTTATATTTTTACCTTTGCCATCCGCGCTTCTTTTGACTACATTGGAACTTAAATACGATTTCCTATGAAAAGACCTTACACGGTTATGAATACCTTTTGTCAACGCTTTGTATTTTTGTCGAGTGTTTTTTTTCTTGCAGCGTGTCAAGAAAGTAACGATGAGTATGTGGAACGTCCTGTGGAGGAGTTATACACAGAGGCGATGAATCGGCTCAACAGTGGCAGTTTTTCAAAGGCAGCCGAGGGTTTTGCAGAGGTTGAGCGTCAGCACCCCTATTCAAATTGGGCCTTGCGGGCACAGCTTATGTCGGGCTTTGCGTACTATCAAGCAAAAAAATACGACGAGGCGATCGAGAGCTTTTCTGTGTTCATAGGCCTTCATCCTATGCATAAAGATGTGCCCTATGCGCAATATATGATCGGTATTTGCTATTATGAACAGGTGCCGATTACAGAGCGTGATCAACGTTCTACAGAAAAAGCACTTCTGGCCTTTAAAGAAGTTGTGGATCGCTATCCAAACAGTCCTTATGCAAAAGATGCAAAGATTAAAATGGATTTTATTCACGATCATTTGGCGGGGAAAGAAATGGATGTGGGACGCTATTATCAGTCTCAGGGAAATTATTTAGCGGCTGTGAATCGCTTTAAAATTGTTGTGGCTCAATACCAAACAACAAACCATGCCCAAGAGGCGCTTCACCGTTTGGTTGAGTGCTATTTAAGTCTTGGTTTAGTGGATCAAGCCAAGGCTGCCGCGGCGGTCTTAGGGCATAACTATCCCGGAAGCCCCTGGTACCAAGAGTCTTATAATCTCCTCAATGGGAAAAAGAAAGATCACTAACCTATGCTTTCACGCCTTTATATTTCCAATCTTGTGCTGATTGATAAACTAGAGGTGGTTTTTGAAAAAGGGTTGACCGTTTTCACAGGCGAGACAGGGGCTGGGAAATCCATGCTGTTGGATGCACTGGGCCTTATTCTTGGGGAGCGTTTTGAGAGCCATCTTTTGCGTCCCGGGCAACAGTCTCTTTCCATTACGGCATGCTTTGAGGCGACAAATCATATGTCTGCTTTCCTTGACAATCAGGGCATTGATCAAGAGATTTATGATGATGATCTTTTGTTGAAGCGCACCGTGGATATCAAAGGGGAGGATGGCAAAAGCAAAGGCCGTGCCTTTATTCACAATGAACCTGTGACACTCAATGTGCTCAAACAATGTGCTGAAAAAATGATGGATATTCACGGTCAATTCGATCGCTTTATGGATCCTTCTTATTATATTGATCTTGTTGATGCTTTTGGGGGGCATGCGACCCAGTGCACAGCAGTTAAAAAAACCTATCATGTATGGCGCGAGGCTGAGGAGGCGTTGAATCAGCTGCACTTTAAACAAAGTCATGCCAAAGAACGTCACGAGCAATTGCAATTTGATATCGAGGAACTTCGTCAGCTCAACCCTCAAAAAAACGAGGAAGATCTTTTACTTAGCGCGCGCGAGGCCCTTAAAAATGCATCGATTGCCGGGGAATCTTTTCAAAAAGCGGCAACTTTTTTAGCCGGTCAAGGCGATCAAGGCCTTGCTTTTCCTTTGATTCAAATTCAAAAACTTCTTTCGCGGTGTGAGGGAGAGAACGCGACCATTACGCGCTTAGAGCAAATGATTGTAGATCTTCACGATATTGAATCGGAGATTCATGCAAAGGCCACCGCGCTTCCTTTTGATCCCACGGCGTTTGAAAAAAGCGAGGAAAGGCTCCATAACCTTCGCCAGCTTGCGCGCAAACATAAAACAAATGCGAATGATTTAGCGGATTTGATGCAAAGTTTTCAGGAGGAATATGCGTCGCTTGAGCATAGGGAGGAGGCACTTGCCGCGTGCGCTGCAAATCTAAAAATGTGCGAGCAAGAATTTGTTATGCATGCAACGCACCTTCATCAAAACCGTGTCAAGGCGGCAAACACATTATCAGCCGCCATTATGAAGGAATTGGCGCCGCTTAAACTCGAGCACGCTCTTTTTAATGTTGCAATCGCACCTCTTTCAATTAAGGAAGCCCATGAAAAAGGGATGGACCGTGTGGATTTTCTTTTTTCAGCCAACCCTGGGATAGAGCCACAGTCTATTGGAAAAGTCGCCTCAGGGGGTGAGCTTTCAAGGCTTATGTTAGCGTTGAAGGTGGTGCTTTCTCAAGCAGGTCACGTGCAAACACAAATTTTTGATGAGATCGATAGTGGGGTTGGCGGTGCAACAGCCACAGCGATTGGCCTTCGTCTCAAGCGTCTTTCCAAGAATCAGCAGGTGATTGCCGTGACGCATTCACCCCAAGTTGCAGCCTTTGCGGATCATCATTTTAAGGTTATTAAGCATGTGAAGGAAGATCAAACGTTTGTGACTCTTGAAAAACTTCAGCACAAAGAGCGTGATCATGAGCTTTCGCGGATGCTCGCTGGAGATACAGTTACGCCTGAGGCGCTTCAAGCCGCTCGGTCCCTTCTTGAGCAGGCGGCTACGCAAGTGGACCGTTCAGCGTTTGAGCAGCCTATATTGTCCTAGACAAAGAGCAAGTGATCAAAAAGAGCACTCGCCCCTAGCATTCTCGTTTTAGACGAAGCTGTCTAATTTTCTCGCTCTTTTTATTTTAATTTAATTCAATTCAATTCACCTGTTCCTGGCGCAATATCACTGGGCTCTTCTGGGGATGTCTCATCGGTTGTATGGGTATCCTCTGTAGGCGTCGTATCGGGTGTATCTGCTGGAGGTGTTTCTTCTGCGGGCGTTTCTTCTGTCGCGGGGGGCTCTGGATAGGGGGGCGTATCTGTGTGTTCCTCGGCACTTGTGTGGACCACATGTGATTGTGTATCATGGGGGGTGAAAGGAACGACATTCCCTTGGGTTCTTGCAGGGATAGGATTTTGCACAGGTGGTTGAAGCATTTGGTGCTGTTGCATCATCATCTCTGACGCATTGGCATATTGCTGACCCGCTTGGAGTTGCTGCTGTGTGGCCATGGTTGGAGGGGTTCTCTGAATGCCCATACCCATCATATTCATTTGCATATTTTCTTGGGGCATAGGGTACATTGGCATGCCCTGTACGGGTTGCATGGGTTGCATTGGCATTCCGGCTTGACATGTGGAGGGAGGTTGATTAAACCCTGTGAGCATGTTTCCGCCCATTGTGGGTTGGAAGGATTTTTGGAGGGCGGCAAGCTCCATTGGTGATTTTGTGAGATTCAGGGAATTGCAACTGCCGTCCTTGTCGCAGTGATTAAAATGCGTTTCCTTGCGGTCGAAAATATAAAGGCCACTCTCATTACCAATAATCATAAAACGCTCGGCGTAATAGGTATAGGAGAGAAACATGCCTGAAATAATCAGAAGTGTTCCACAAAAAAGCGCCGTTGCCTTGAGTCCCGCCATGACGCGTTGATGGTGATAGGGGGGAGTAGACGTGTTTTGCTCAAAATCGCCTTGATAATCCTTCATAAGTTCATAACCTTTATCTTTTCTAATCATAAATTTATGCTATAAGGAAAAAGTTAATATTTTGTTTATTTCTCCCGTGATAAAGTAAGAAATAAAATTTTTTTTAAGAAAGAAGTATACCTTGTTAAAGTGCCTTTTAATTCTGTGTGTCCTAGGGTTTGGATCTCTTTATGGAGCTGTGTTTAATCCCGATATGGCCGCTATTACAGCAAAAATTAAAGAGTATGCTGAAAAATACCGAGGCGTTTTTAATACGCCCGGGCTGAGTATTATTATTGTGAAGGATGGCAAGAGTTCTATTATTAATTTAGGTACATTGAGTGTCAATGACGCGACACCCGTGAACGATCATACGCTGTTTCAAGTCGCGTCTGTCACAAAGAACTTTACAGCAACGCTTATGGCGCGCCTTGTTGAAAAAGGTGTGCTTTCTTTTGATGACAAGGTGAGTAAATATCTCCCTGATTTTCAACTTTCTGATAAAACGGCAACACATGATTTACGGATTAAGGATTTGCTGTGCCATTGTATTGGTCTTGAGGATTTTGCAGGGGATACGCTATGGCATGGAAGGCTTAGTCAGGAAGAAGTTTTAAAGCATATGCGTGATCTGCCTTTCAAAAGTCACTTTAGAAGCACCTATGCGTACAGTAATATTATGGTGGGGATTGCGGGTCTTATCATTGAAAAAGTCACAGGAAAACCCATTGATCAAGTGATGAAAGAAGAGCTTTTTACGCCTCTTGGGATGACAGAATCTTCTGTGGGCTTTGAAGGGGTTCATACGCAGGTATCCCTCATTGATAGAGCTGTGAATTTTTTAAAAAAAACGTCCTCTCAAAACAAAGCAAAGCCCCACGATTTGAAAGATGGTAAGCCGAAGGAATTGGATTTTTATAAGGAATTTTATCTTTTCCCAGGTTCAAGTGGTGTGAATACAACGCCCGATGATATGGCAAAATGGTTAAATTTTCATTTGAACGGGTATCAAACCTTTACGAATCCTCCGAAGACACTGATTTCGCCGGAGATTGTCAAAGTAATGCGTCAAAGTTATGTGGATGGTTCTGAGGAGCTTGCGGGTCAGCAGTTTCCAAGGGAGCGTGTGACGCACGTGAGCCTTGGCCTTGGTTGGTTTATGTATGACTATGGTGTGGGGCAAAAGCGTTTGAATGTCTTAGAGCAAATGGGGGGAATTACTGGGGCGCGTGCGCTTTTGGTGATTGTTCCCTCTGAAAATCTGGGAATTGCGGTGCTTGCGAATTTAGGAGGCATGCGCGCGAGTTTGCTTCCTGAAGCGATTGTTCAAAAATTCTTGGATCTTTATATGGGGATTGATGACACAGATTGGGCAGCGAAAATTCATGATAAATTTGTAAAAATTAAAAATAATCAGAAATTGCAACTCGATGCCATGCGTCTTAAAAATCCAGAGCCGTCTGCGCCGCTTAAAACTTATGAAGGTCACTACTCTAATCCTATTTATGGGGATGTTGATGTAACGACCGATGATCAAAAAAATCTTTCAATGCTCTACCGTGGGTATAAAATTCCTTTGAAACATATCAATGGTCATTATTTTTATTGCTCAGGCCAGGATCTTTCCGAGGGTTTTTCTTTTGATGATCCCTGTATTATTGAGTTTGGTGTGGAAGGGTCTGCTAAAACGTCCTATGGGCTTATGATTTCATTGCTGGATGAAGGGGATAATTCGGCGTTTTATCGAAAGGATCAATAGGCGCTTTTGCGTTTACTTTAATATGCATAGAACAAGGCTAAGATCCTTGGAAGTTAAGGGCATCATCTGTTTTAAAGGCAATATCCACGACACCGTGAGGGGCAAACTGAGCGATAAAATCCGTGTACCATGTGGTGCGCTCTGATCCCCCTTCGTCCTTGAGGAGGAGCTGCTGACCATAAATTGCAATGTCTTCCAAGATGCGCTCATGGCGATAATAAGCCAAAAGCGTTTGGTTAATAGGTGCTTTCCCGTAACCCTGATAAAACCATTTTTCTTCATCGGCCTTGTTCCAAATATTGCCGACACCCCCTCCGATAAACATAAGATCACGTTCTTTGGGGGCCATCATCGGCGCATCCCAATCAACAACATAAAGGGTGTCATTTTGATCGATGAGGATATTACCGGCATGGATATCTGTGTGGCATAGCACAGATTCAAGGGATTGCTTTTGACTTTTTTCAGCTAATTTTTCTGCGCGATTGACGAGTCGGTGGAGCGTGTCTTTGTGTTTTTTCATAAAAATTAATAAATTCACAGCAATAGCATCTCCCTTTGGCGCAGCCTCCATAAGGGAATAAAGGGAGCGCACCGCTTCACGCCATGTGGGGGCATAAACCTCGCGTCGCATAAGGGATTGAAGGGAATGGGGCACGTCGATTTGATGGATTTTTTTCATAATCTCACCGAGAGTATGCCATTGAGCCTTTGTAAGATCGCGGCTAAAGCCATTTGTGCCTTCGATAAAGGGCGAAATTGTCATCGTCCAATCACCAAGGGTTTGTGCCGGTGCACCCGTCACCGTGGGGAGAAGCGGAATGATCTGTTGAAGGCCAGACTGTCTTAGCAATGCGAGGATATGCGTACTGATGCCATGATCATGATTTTGTTTTAATTTGACGAAATAAAAAGATCCATCGTGTGCGTGAGCTTTATAGGTGAGTGCGTCGATATCAGCGCCGAGGGAAAGCCGTGTAAGCGTTGTGACATCAATACCGTACGCATTTTTGAGGCCATCGATAACGTGTGTGTCTGAGGGAGGGAGTGTGCGCTTCATAAATGGATTATAGGCAGAGAGTGTGCTATAAGAAACGGTTTTTTTCGTAGGGTGTGAGAGGCTAATGCTCTATTAGAAAAGTTTTTCTTTGAATTCTAGGGAAAAATAAATATAATTTTAGATAAGTTATGTTTTTGCCTGCCTGTCCATGAACAGTTTTGAGTTTAATAAAATTTTTGCGGCGCTCCTTGTAGCTCTTCTTGTTGCGATGATTGCAAACCTTGTGGGAGAGGAAGCGGTTCATCCTGCAAAGATCGCTAAAAATGTTTTTATTATTGATGTGGCAGAGGCGCCGGTGGAAAGTGGGGGCGAGGTGAAAGAAGAAAAAGTTCCGCCCATCGGTCCTTTCCTTGCAAAGGCAAGTGTTGCAAATGGTGAGAAACTTGTGAATAAATTGTGCGGCCAGTGCCATACTTTTAAAGCGGGTGAGCCTGCAAAAGTAGGGCCCAACCTTTTTGGGATTGTGGGGAATACCTTTGCGCACATGGCAAGTTTTGCCTATTCGCGCGTGTTCCAAGAGAAGCATGGCAAAGACACGTGGGATGAGGAAAAACTAAATATTTATCTCCACAAACCGCGCGCGCTTATGCCGGGGACAAAGATGGCCTTCGCAGGGATTAAAAAAATCCAAGACCGCGCCGATGTAATCGCCTACCTTAAGTCACTTAAGTAAGGTACGATGATTAATTCTCATTCTTATTTTTATTATTGACTTCCTCCACTATAATATCTCTCAGAACGGATTCCATATAAAGGTACATTTTAAATTTTTTCCATAACTCCTCCAGCTCTTCTATGAGAGACTCCTTTGTACTACCAGATAAATTTTTTGCATTTTTACGAAAGTATTTTTCTTTTTCTAATGCCTCTTTAGATACTTTATCCGCTTTTTTACTGAGGGCTTCAAGATCGAGAAGGTCATTTTTTTCCAAGAATTTTTTTGTGTCTTTTTTAAAATGTTCCTCAAGGCCTTTTATGCTCAAAATAGAGAAAAGCGTAAGCTGAATAGAGGCATCATCGGATAGATTATAGTGGTTTATAAGATTCAAAGCTTTGTAGCATGCGTTAGAAAAAAAATAACCCTTTGTGGATGCTTTAGCTGCAGCAAGGAGTATTTCGCTGACTAAAATGTCGATTGGATATTCTTTAGAATTCGTTTTATATTTTTTTGCAGTTTTCATCCAATGCTTTAGATCACCAGGTTTTCCATTCGTGTTTTTTAAAAGCGCATAGAGTAACTGGATAGTGTAGTCATTATATTGCTTATTCCCGATATTGTTCAAACATTGTTCTATCTCAGAGAAGTCGTTTGTTTGTCTCGTCTGAAACTCACCATTCTTATCATCTATTTCAATGTATTCTGTGGTGTCTTGAGAAATTGTGAAAAAATCTTCGCCGAGTTCTTCGTTAAGTTCCTTAATAGTCTCTTCATCGAGTTCTGCCTTGTTTTTTATTTTAAATTTAATATCCTGATCTTCTATATCTTCACCTGTTTTGTGTTTTTTAGGGTTAAAATTTTTAGAAAAACTGCCATTCTTGAGCTCAGTTTTGATTTTTTTAGACTCGATTTTTTTTAGGATAAGAATTTTTGGGTTCTCTTCCTTCCATGCAAAAACTCTGTATCCCTCATCCTCAGCATCCTCAAGCGTGAGATCTTTCTTTTTTTCAATTTTTATATCATCAAAGAAATCAATATAATGTTCACCCCCAGCGAAAATATATTTTTCTTTTTTCTCCTCTTTTTTTATCTTGTTAGACAGATTAGTCGTGAGTTTTTTCTCCGAAAAAATATTTGATTTTTCCTCGGACTTATCCGTTACGATGCCTATTTTTTCGACGATTTTATTGTTTTCTTCTTTCTTTTTCATCAGTAGGAATTGAGAGGGATTT
>JAKBAR010000060.1 GCA_021808925.1 Pseudomonadota bacterium
GGCCTTGCCATCAAATTTGGGGACGTGGTGGGCCCCGCAGGGGCAGGACTATGCCCGCGTTATCCCTTTTTGGAGAGAAATTTCCCAACGCTACCGGTGATTCATCCCGCGCATCATCACAAAGAGCTCTCCGTCTTGCATTTAATCATTGAACATTAATATTATATGTTTCATAAAAAAAATAGACTTTAAATGCAATATTAAGACGAAAAATATTATGAAATTAAATAAATTAATCACTTTTACCACAGCCTTTATGCTACTAAGTGGCATAAGTGCACCTTTTGCAGCTGATCCTTGTAACAAAGAGGATACTAAATCATTTGTTCCAAAAACCTATGAAAACACTGTCGAAATCAAGACCAATAAAGGAGAATCATCCATTATGAACAAACTTTCTAAAAAGTTTGAGGAGATTGTTTTGGAGATGGAAAATATTTCAGATGAGAAAAAACGTAGGGAGTGTCAAAGCAAACTACTTCATTCTTTTGTAGAACTTACATTTTTTCAGGATTTTTTGGAAAAAAAAGACTAATTGTGATTTCCGTAATATCATAAACAGTATTTCTATCTCAAATTTCATTGAGTTTCTAGAGGAACATAAATATGAAATTGATGGACTCCAATTATGGGATGTGTTAATACCCAATTATTCAGAGCAAGCTAAAAAGAAAAATGATCATCATGAAAAACTCAATACGGCCGTGCTTGATTTTTTAACAAAAACCAAAGTAAGCCGTTTTGAATGGACAATTCATCATGAGGCTATCGACCTTTTCAAGTCTATCAAAACTCCCGAAGTTATCTTTAATGTTTATAAGATGTCTCCCTGGCCCACTCTTGTAAATTTAGCAAAAAACCCTAATGTCAAAAAAATAACTCTTGTTCCTTTTCTAAATCAGCCTGATTACATCTATATCAAGAATAGCAAAAAAGAATTTCTTGACGCCCTCCAATGCAATAAAACCCTCGACTATTTTCACATAAAGTATGACAGTGGCAGTATGCGGTTAAAAGATTGCGGAAAAGTGGTAGAAAAATATTACAAAGGCATCAACCATCAAATTAATGATATTCTTAGCAAAAATAAACAACTAAGACATAAGAATTACGATTTTAATTTTTTTATAAGTAAATAGGTGGCTTTTGCCACTTATTTTTCACCTACAAAGAAAAATGTTGTCGGCAAAGCGCAACATAGCGATCGTTGCCGCCAATTTCGACCTGAGCCCCTTCTTTAATCCGCACACCGTTTTCATCCACCCGAGCCGTCATCGTCGCTTTGCGCCCACAATGGCAAATGGTTTTTATTTCAATGAGCTCTTCCGCCAACGCTAAAAGCGCATGACTTCCCTCAAAAGTGTTGCCTAAAAAATCTGTACGAAGGCCATAAGCAAGCACAGGAAGGTGGAGATGATCCACCACCTGACACAGTTGTTGCACTTGTGTTTTTGTTAAAAACTGCGCTTCATCCACAAGGATACACGCCAGTTTCGAGAGAACTTGTTTTTGGTGACCGATCTCCTTAAAAAAATCAAAAGAGCGATCAAACGCAACGGCCTCACTCGCAAGACCAATGCGCGATGCCACACGGCCACTTCCGTAACGCGTATCCAAAGCGGGCGTATAAAGAAGTGTCTCCATACCCCGCTCCCGGTAGTTATAACTTGATTGCAAAAGCGTTGTCGTTTTACCCGCGTTCATTGCGGAGTAATAAAAAAAGAGTTTTGCCATAAGTTTTCCCTACTGTGTGTTATCTGTTATTCAGCAAAAAGTTTGCTCCAAAACCAGCTTCCCCAGCCAATATTTTCATTGACTTCAGTCTGCTTTTTCTTACCATCCTCAGGTTCGTCATCGCCATCGCACGTAAACTGAACAATTTTTTTATCATTTACTTTTTCATCAAATTTATTTGTATCAAGCTCTTTATCCAACTCTCTCTTGCTTTTTACACTCACGATGGACTTTTTGCCATCCTTACTATGAATGATTTTTATGTTTTTCATGTCACAGTTATTATCCAATAACATTTCATTAATTTGGTTTTTTAAGGCTTCAGTTGCATCATGCTCTACAAAATTACGATTAAATTCATTATTGCAGATTCCTGTGTTACTTAAGGAGGAACAGGATTTTTCATCCCGAAACAAGCCAATGGATACTTTTTTATTACTTTTCCTGTAATTTTTATGAGGATTTACTGCATTACTCACGTACTCCTCCTCGTGCTTAAGAAAAGCAATAGAATCTCTCGTAGTCGTGCAATAAACATTTTCATTTTCCATTTTTACATCACTAATCCATGGCGCACCACCTTTATAGAAGCACTGTTTATACACTAGTTTACCTGCACCGGTCGCCAAATGTTCTACCGTTCCCGCCATTCCTGTGGACAAAGTCGCGATAAGAAAGACTGCACTGCTTATGATTATTTTTTTGATGATCATTTTTATTTTCCTTTGAGAAATTGTTTTTTTTGAATCAACATTGTATACATACAGATAAAGAATAGTGATTGCAAAAAGAATTTTAAGATGATTTCTCTCCAATTTCCCGATGGTGCAAAACGTGATTATGCGCCGGGTATAACAGGCTTTGAGCTTGCTGAAGGTATTTCTAAATCCCTTGCCAAAAAGGCTGTGGCGATGAAAGTAAATGGTGAACTGTATGACTTGACGCGCCCTTTAACGACGGATGCAGCGATTGAAATTATTTTAAAAGACTCCCCCGATGCCCTTGAGATTTTGCGCCATGATGCCGCCCACGTTTTTGCAGAAGCGATTAAGGAGCTTTATCCAGACACACAAATCACCATTGGCCCGGCGATTGAAAGTGGTTTTTACTATGATATTTTCCCTAAAACACCGCTAACGCCGGATGATCTTCCAAAAATTGAGGCCCGTATGCGTGAGATCGTTGCACGCAGCGAGGGAATTATGCGCGAAGAATGGGACCGAGATGAGGCCATTGCGTTTTTTAAAAAGCAAGGAGAACATTTTAAAGCAGAGATTATTAGTGACCTTCCCGAGGGCGAAATCATTAGCCTTTATCGTCAGGGCAATTTTATTGATCTGTGCCGTGGTCCCCATATGCCAAACACAAGTTATCTTGGGACAGCGTTTAAGCTTTTGAGTCTTGCGGGCGCGTATTGGCGGGGCGATTCTAAAAATCAAATGCTCCAACGTATTTATGGCACAGCTTTTTGGACTCAGGCTGATCTTGATCTCTATCTTTTTCAGATCGAGGAAGCTAAAAAGCGTGATCACCGAAAGCTTGGCGTAGAGCTTGAACTTTTTCACCAACAAGAAGAGGCTGCGGGCGCTGTGTTTTGGCATCCCAAAGGATGGACATTCTATCGCACGTTAGAAAACTATATTCGTGTAAAATTAGAACAAAATGGCTACGTCGAGGTAAAAACGCCTCAACTTGTGGACAGATCTCTTTGGGAAGCCTCAGGGCACTGGGAAAAATTTCGCCAAAGCATGTTCACAGTAGAGGCGGATGAGGATAAAACTCTTGCGGTCAAACCCATGAACTGTCCGTGTCATGTGCAAATTTTCAAGCAGGGCCTTAAAAGTTACCGCGATCTTCCTTTGCGTATGGCAGAATTCGGCAGTTGTCATCGTAATGAACCGTCGGGCGCTATGCACGGTATTATGCGCGTGCGGGCCTTTACCCAAGATGATGCGCATATTTTTTGTACACCGGAACAAATTGTATCGGAAACAAAAGCTTTTTGTGATTTGCTCAAAGAAATTTATAAGGCGTTCGATTTTAGTGATGTGCGGGTGAAATTTTCAGACAGACCCGAAACACGTGCAGGATCAGACGCTATTTGGGATTTAGCAGAAAAATCATTGATGGAGGCTTCAAAAGCAGCGGCCCTCGATTTTACGCTGAACCCCGGTGAGGGCGCATTTTATGGTCCAAAACTCGAATTTGTTCTCACGGATGCTATTGGCCGTGACTGGCAATGTGGCACGCTACAGGTGGATTTTGTGTTGCCTGAACGCCTTGATGCTGAGTATGTGGGAGAAGACGGCAAGCGCCACCGCCCCGTGATGTTGCACCGCGCCATTTTTGGTTCCTTCGAGCGGTTTATTGGAATGCTGATTGAACATTATGCTGGAAAGTTTCCTTTGTGGCTTGCGCCTACACAAATCGTAGTCGCTCCCATTACAACGGAGGCAGCTGTGTATGGTGAAAAAATTTTAGCGGAGCTTCGTGCCCATGGTTTGCGTGCGGAAATTGACACGCGCAATGAGAAAATTAATTACAAAATCCGCGAGCACTCTCTTAAAAAAGTCCCGATTATTATGGTTGTGGGCGCCCGGGAGGCTGAGGAGGGAACCGTGGCACTGCGCCGTCTTGGTGGCGAAACACAGCAAGTAATGTCTTTTAAGGACGCCCTTTTCACAATTTTGCGCGAGGCAGAGGCGCCTTAAACTAAGGTGCCTCAAACTTTCCCGTTGCTGTTTTAATGATTCTTATCCCACTCCTCTAAGCGACCAAAAAATTCCCAGCCAGGAGTGAAAAGTTCATCATCCCCATAGGGAACATACTTTCGACCATTGGTGTATTGAAAATAAGCCATGCTTATAGAAGTATTAGAGCCATCATACCATTTGAGGAGTGAGTTAAAGTAAAGAGGGTAAAGTTTTTCCTTTTTTTCTGTCCGTACTTTTTCCTGCCACTTAATCGAATCCTCTTGCATTTCTTTATATTCTTTGACAAGCCAATTAAAATAACCATTGAATTTTTCAGTATAATACAGCGGATATTCCTCCCTATGGCTTGCATAGGTAGGTTCTACCCCCCCGGTAGCATAACAGAGGCGGTGAAGGCAATTATTTTATTCAATTGAACCATAAAAAACACCTCAAAACATTTTTGATCACCCCCCCATTGTTTCCCGTAAGGGTTAACAAAAAGTTAATATTTCTATCTAATAAGCACCACAATTTTGCGCGAGGCCGCAGCGCCTTAGATAGGAACAAGCTTAATCTTCGGAGAAATCATTCTCAGACTCATAAACTGTGGGTATAATTGAGTTTAGGAGGTCCCTCTCCTTTTTGAGCTTTTTTATAATTTCTTCGAATTCGCTGTAGAGGTCTACGGACTCACCTATACAATACTCAGAAACAGGTCCATTGCCAGTATCAATATAACGCAGGTTACTCTCAGCGTCCATGTGAACGTCCTCTAATAGTTTAATCGTATTAGTTTTTTCCCTTATCATTTTCCTAAACTGCTTAGGATAGGCTGAGTAGAGCTTCTTCATATTCTCCAGGTAGTCCTTTTGAAATTTTGAAGTGCTATAAAACTTTTTCGTTGTGACTTTCAAAGGATTGAGAGAATCAAAAAATTTTTTAGAAAACGCAACGCTTTCCCCCATCATCAGGAGTGAGATCAAAAAAATAAAGATTTTCATAAAAATATCCCTAAAAAATAGTCAGCACAATGATGATAAGCGAGGCAGCGGCATCTTAGTATAGGTCGTCATCATACTCAATGAAAGGTTTCCATGGCTCTAGATCTTTCTCTAATTCTTCTTGTATATATTCTATCTCCTTTTTGACCTCATTAGAGCTTAGATTTTCAATATTTGATGATATCCACTCTAAATTTTCTAATGTCTTTCTTTTGCGATCTACTATACTTTTTATGTTGCCCTTGTATTTTTTATCGTCATAAAGTTCTCTCAGTTTTTTGTAAAAAGCAGTACCAAAATCTTCTTTCGTCGAGTAATAACGAAGGTTTTGCACACTCATCTTTTTCAGAGTTTTTTTTAAATTCAAAGGATTGAGAGAATCAAAAAATTTTTTAGAAAACGCAACGCTTTCCCCCATCATCAGAAGTGAGATCAAAAAAATAAAGATTTTCATAAAAATAATTTAAAAATGTTTTATATTTACCCTTTAACATACTCCTTCAAACTCAGCAACAGGTCCTTTTACAGAGTTTTTTCATTTTTTTTGACAAAAGTCCCAGTTTTTTTAGTTTTTTGCCTTTTTCCACACATTTCAGGATTGACCGATGCATTTTATGCTGATTACATTATCTTTGTAGGTACATTCTAACAAAGGTTAATTCCCGTGAACAAACAAGAACTCGTTGCTCAAATCTCCAGCCACTCTGGTCTTACAAAAGCAGATGCAGAACGCGCTTTGGATGCAACTATTACATCTGTTACCCATGCTCTAAAGGGTGGTGATGAAGTCCGTCTCGTCGGCTTTGGTACATTTACAACAGCACAACGTGCAGCTTCGATGGGACGCAATCCCCGTACAGGCCAAGAAATTAAAATTGCGGCCACGCGTCTTCCTAAGTTTCGCGCAGGCAAGCAACTTAAAGACGCTGTTGCTCCTTAGGTTTTAAAAAGTCAGCAGCTGCGTAAGATAAAAATGTATTATTTTCTTGAAAAATATTTTGAAAATGGTTAGAAGTAGTCTTACGCAGCTGACATCATCGGTGTTAGCTCAACTCAAAAGGGTGATTAGCTCAGCGGTAGAGCATCTCGTTTACACCGAGGCGGTCG
>JAKBAR010000061.1 GCA_021808925.1 Pseudomonadota bacterium
TCCCCCTCAATCCCTCAAAAAGATCATGGAGGAGATAGGCCTGCCCCTTTGGTATGCCAAAAATACGCACCGGTTTTTAGAAAAAGATCTTTTTATGCCGCTCAAACAGGAAAGCATTCAAAGCACCTGCGATAAGGCGCAAGAAAGTGCAAAGATTAATGCCGAGAACTACTTTCAAAAGGGCGTCGGGCACGCTTTTTATGATACATTCACATCCCCTTTTGAAGCAGGGCGCTATGCCCATCACGTTGGCCTTGCCCTTGGCGATGACACGTCCCCCCACTTTCAAGAGACTCTGTTGAACGAGAAAATAAATCAGTTTCTTGGCGCTTTGAACAACGAGGTGAGCTCTAAAAATCCTGAGATTGCACCGTATGCGCCCACGATTTTATATCACGGCACTCACAAAATTGTAAACCAAGAGCTCCTTAGCAATGGTTATGATGAAAAAGACGACCCTAATGGCCAAATCAAATCCTTTTATCAAAAAACAGGGCATTTTATCTGTGGCTATCACTATGAAAAAAATCGCAATTTTTTTGAAGAAAATAAAGGAATCTAGGCATCACAACGACTGAAAGCTATCCCCCCTGTGAAAAAATTATTCTCCCCACTCCTTTTTGTTTTTACCCTTGCCTTCAACTCTCTAAGCCTTGCAAACGAAGGGGTTGTCCAAAATTCCACGGAGGGAAGAAATCTTTATTTAAAGACAATCGAAAAAAGCAAAAATGCCTTTGTCGGTACGTTTAAAATTTATGACAATATGTACAATGATCCTGAAATCTTAGAATCCCTCAGCAAAAGTCAAAATCCCCATGTATTGCTGGAGTCGCGTCTTTCAAAAGAAGAATCACGGAATCAAAAATATATTGGCATGGAAAAATCTCTTCAAAAAATCATCGACACCGGCGCTGTGGTTTTTTCGAATCTGACACTCTTTAAAAATAGTCATATCAAATGTCTTTATCTTCCTGAAAAAGAGCTTTGGATAGGCACGACAAACTTCGACGTGCCAACAGATCATGAGGGAAAAACAATTTTGAATGAAGGAGAGGTCCGACGGGATTTTTGCCTTATTCTTGATGATGAAAAACTTATGAAAGAGTTTGATATTATTTTGCATAAAGTGATTGAAAATGAGACGATTTCGTGGCCGACGCACTCCATTCAAGAGGATTTGAAGACAACGCTTTTATCCTGGGGTCCTACACAGCATAAAAAAGATATTATTGATCTCATCAACGGCGCTCAAAAATCCATAAAAATTTATCAACAGGACCTGCAAGATTCTGACATCAAAGATGCTCTTTTAAAAGCTTTAGACAAAAATGTCCAAATTCAGATTCTTATGTCTAAACATCCCTTTGGAGAGAATAAAGAGAACAAAAGCCTCAAAAATTTAAATGAACTTAAGGAAAAAGGGGCGAATGTTATTCTCACAGGAGAAAGGTTTAAAGACGGTCACTACGTTCATATCCACGCAAAGGTTTTAATGATTGATGATACGCGTATGTATTTAGGATCGGCTAATTTTTACGGACCCACACTGGATCCACATGCGAATGAGCTGAATGTGGGCGTTATCACCCAAGAGAAAAAATACATTAACCCTGTTCTCAAACAATTTGACCAAGATTGGAAAGATCACGCACACATGCTATGATGAGATAGAGGTGGCTACGGCTGTAATTTCTGAAAGCGCCAAAGCCCACGATCCAGTGTATAACGTATTCTATGATGAAAACGGTCTTGATCGCCAAGCCAAAATTCAATTTCGTGAAGAGCAATAGGGTAAGCGCTCCACGTTTTTGGCCGTGGAATATCCACTTTTGAATGCACAAGATCTTGAATGCGTTGCTGCATAAGATCTTCATCCACCATCACTGCATTTTTCTCTGAAACAGCCGTAACAACCTGCGCTTCACGTTTTCGCTCACGCCAAAGACGGTCCGATAGAGAGGGAAGCGTTGTCGACGCAGCAGCCCATAAAATTTACTTGCTGCAGTGTCTCACGCCACCATAATGTTCCTGCAACAAAAGGATTTGTAGCGATATCTTTGCCTTTTTTGCTGGCAGAGCTGCTGGCAAAAATAACGCCCGTATCATCGATGGTTTTTAATAAAACAACCCGACTCAAAGGCTTTTTATGCCTATCCACCGTTGATAGGATAAGACTACCTGGCTCTCTCACACCAAGGTGTTCTGCATCTTTGAACTTTTTTAATACATGCAAAGGGTTATGTAGTAGCGCATCATCCTCAAATCGAACGAGCGCCGGATTCCCCGTCAGTGTTTTAATTTCTGAAACTTTTGTCATCTCTCATCTCAATTTCTTCGTAAACCACAGCACCAGGTCATCATCAAGTGGATAACTGTTACCTGGAATCGTGGGTTCGTCATGATAAGTTAAGTAACGCCTTTTCCGTCAGGGATATAGCCACGTTTGATATAAAGTCTTTTTTCATATGCACATGTTGCACGTTTGGGCACGGAACATTGTCAAGGATAGCAAAAACCTCATACCCTCTCTTTTGATAGAAAACAACGGCATCCTCATTAATCGTCTCCAAAACAGCAAGATAGCACCCTCTCACCTTTGCTTCAGATTCCAATCTTTCCAAAAGCTTTGATGCTAAACCTTGTTTGCGAAAGATCTCGATAACAAAAAAATCATCGATAAAGAGAACATTATTGATGCAAATTTTACCACTTATTCCGGCAATCACTTGGTCCTCTTGTTTAAAAACGTAGCGTACAAACTCAAAAGGCGTATCTTTTCCCTTAAAATCAGGGACGATTGTCTTGTTAAACTCAAAAAGTTGATTGCTGAGCGCGTCTAGCTCTTGTGGTGTGCCTTCTGTCAAAATCATTTTTTAACTCCTATTTTATATTGTGCTCTTTGGTTATTATAACACTTTTCCCACAGAAACATCGTGTGGATCCGATTCATGGCCATCGGGATCGTTAAAGGGCATGTCCGTATAGCCATTTTTGAGATAAAATTTCAAGCTGCTTTGCCTGGATTCCACATGAATGCTTTGAATATTGAGGCGCTTTAGCCATTTTTCAATGAATGCTAGAAAACGACTTCCCAATCCTTGATTGCGTTTATTCTCATCAATCACAATGATACGCATCGCTGCCCTTTGGTCGGGCCAAAATTGAATGTGCGCATATCCAATAATCTCCGTACCTTGATAAAGAACAAGGTGAGCATGGTCTTTGTGATGAAATGTCCATGTATAAGGATCTTCTATGCCGTACGGGCCAAAAAAATAGGTATCGCGAAAATGTTTGGCTGCTTGCCACTCTGTCTCGGAGTGACACGTTAGCATACGCGTTTGATACCATTTAAGAATGTAAAGGCGAACAAGGCTTGAGAGGTTGTGGTCGGGAGAACGATTTTTGTCAATAATGCTTATGATCGAGCGCACTGAACAGTTTTCTGTCTTTGCAATATCCTTAAGAGCCGCCCAAAACTCATCCTCAAGGGTCACACTCGTGCTGTGGCCGCTCAAGTCAATCGATCGTTTTTTTATCATCTACAAAACATATCTCTATCTTGAGCAAAGAGCAGCAACTTTTTTAGGGATTTCCTCGTAAAATGAATCATGATGATCGATATAATCCCCCACAAGAGCAGATAATTGATCCAGTTGATGGGTAAAAAAGTGATCGGCACCAGGAATAACATGGTAATCAATCGCAATACCCCTTTGAGTGCTGAGTTTTGCTGCAAGTTTTTCAACTGCTGCAGGCGTGACAATCGTATCTGCGTCGCCCTGAATCATTTGACCAGAGACAGGACAGGGAGCAAGAAAATTAAACTCATAGCGATCCGCTGGGGGGCTAACCGCGATAAAAGCCTTAAGCTCTGGTCGCCGCATCAAAAGTTGCATACTGACCCATGCACCAAAAGAAAAGCCCGCCACCCAAAAATCCCTGGCATGTGGGTTCATGGCCTGGAGCCAATCAAGGGCTGACGCGGCGTCGCTCAGCTCTCCCTCACCATTATCATAACTCCCCTGGGAACGGCCAACACCTCTAAAATTAAAGCGCAAAACAGAAAATCCTTTTTCCGCAAAAGTTTTATAAAGGGTATAGACAACCTTGTTATTCATTGTTCCACCATGCTGTGGATGGGGATGAAGAATGAGTGCGACAGGCGCCTTTGGATCAGATGCGGGTTGAAATTTTCCCTCAAGACGACCGGCAGCTCCGGCAAAAAGAATATCAGGCATTTAGGACCTCCTGTTCAAAACAACGTTAATCCCCATAGGAAAAGTATGAATTAAAAATAACCAAAAAGCAAGAATTTGCCTTTTAATGTTGACTATTTTTGTCGGAATTAATAAGATAGAAAAAAGAAGGGGCCTTTGAAACATACTCTGTTTGAAAAAACCCTGCATAAAACGACCTCTTGGGCGTATTTTAAAATGACGGTATCATGAAAAACCTTTTAAGTACTAGATTTATTTTGAAAGGAATGACCCCATGCGTGTAAGTACGAAAGCAAGATATGCTGTCTCAGCCATGGTAGATATGGCCGTTATCACTGAAAATGATCCTGCTCGCGCTGTTTCCCTCAATGATATTGCCGTACGCCAAGAGCTTCCCACGGCTTATCTTGAGCAAATTTTCGCTAAACTGCGTCAGGCGCAGCTTGTGCAGAGTATACGCGGTGCCCACGGCGGCTATAAGCTTGGAAGACCTGTAGATACAATACGTATTGCGGATATTATTTATGCTGTGGACAATCCCTCAAAAGCCACGCGCTGTGATCAGCATTCCCCGTCGGGGTGTATGAGTACCGGAAAAAGATGCCTCACCCACAATCTTTGGGAGGGACTTGATCACGTGATTCATCACTATTTGAGCCAATTATCCCTTGAGGATATTGCTTTTCAAAAAAAATCTATACCGAATGAGCAACTCTCGACAGATTCTTTAACGCAAAAGGTCCGCGCCTATGTATTGTGATTATAATGCCACGGCCCCTTTGCGCGATTCTGTGAAAAAAGAACTCATGAGCGCGTTTGATCTTTTAGGAAATCCTTCTGCTGTTCACAGCTATGGTCGGAATGTACGCGGATGCATCGAGCGTGCCCGCAACACTATTGCTGATTACTTTAAAACAGACGCACAGAATGTTATTTTCACAAGCGGCGCCACAGAGGCGAATAATATGATTCTGAAAAATCATAAAGGGCCCGTTTTTCTCTCCTCGATTGAGCATAGTTCCGTTTTCAATGCACGCATTGATGCTCAATCTATTGCGGTGAATGAAGATGGTGTTGTGGATCTCTACCACCTTGAGTCCCTTTTGAAAAATGCTGAGGGCACAATGCCCCTTGTTGCTGTCATGGCTGCTAATAATGAAACGGGAGTCATTCAACCGATTCAGGATGTTTTCAATCTTTGTAAAAAATATCAAGCCCTTCTCCATGTGGATGCTGTTCAGGCTGTGGGAAAGTTGGAACAAGAAACCTATAACTGTGCGACGACAATGACAATTTCTGGCCACAAGCTGGGCGCACTTTCAGGGATTGGCGCACTTATTAAAAAATCAGACTACCATCCAACAGCGCTGATTAATGGAGGCGGGCAAGAACGCCGCATGCGGTCGGGCACAGAGAATATCTTAGGGATTATCAGCCTTGGCAAAGCCATCGAGGATCTCTGTCATGACGACTGGCACTCTACTCAGCACATTCGTGAGCACCTCGAGTCCATGATGTTAAAGGCTGTTCCCAACACCATTATTTTTGGGCACAAGGTAAGCCGCCTTCCCAACACGATTGATGTCGCTATGCCAGGCGTTAGCAGCGACCTACAGCTTATGTTGTTTGATCAACAGAATATAGCGATATCGTCTGGATCCGCATGCTCGTCAGGAAAAATTCAATCATCACGGGTTTTAAAAGCCATGAATGTTGACCCGCTCCTCATAAATAATGCTATACGCATCAGCTTTGGAACAAAAACAACACTTGATCAGGCTGAGGATTTATTCAAAGCATGGTTCGGTATTTATCAAAAACATCACAAAAAATAAGGTAGATTTTATGTCCGCTTGCACAGTTATTAATATGAAAACAGATCAAAAAAAACACATCTACCTTGACTATCAGGCAACGACCCCCTGTGATCCACGTGTAGTCGAGCGCATGCTACCTTATTTTACAGAGCATTTTGGCAATCCTCATTCGCTTAGTCATATCCATGGCTGGAGTGCCAGCGAAGCTGTGGAGGAAGCCCGCGCAGACGTTGCAAAATTGATTGGTGCAGACCCCAAAGAAATTATTTTCACAAGCGGTGCCACAGAGTCAAATAATCTTGCTCTTAAAGGCGTTGGAAGTTTTCACAAAGATAAAAAAAATCACATTATGATTTAGGT
>JAKBAR010000015.1 GCA_021808925.1 Pseudomonadota bacterium
AAATAGCGAAAAAAATAGGATTTTCCAAGGAAAATCTAGGGGCGCGCTGATAAGAGAAATTTTTAAAAAAATCTTCGCAAAAATACAACTTACCCCCTCTTTTTGATCGATTTTTGTGAAAAATTCACCTTATACCAGGTGTTTTAAGAAAAATATCATGAAAATAGGTATAAAATTTTGTCTGATCAACCTCGCTAAAACATCAAAAGCCTCTCCTTGCCATTTATCTGCCCACTCAGTGGAACGGGTGTTTTTGTAAAGATGCTTAGAGAAGAGTCCTTGACTTTTTAAGAAAACAGCGATATCTTCGTGTGAAAAATAGTTCGTTTTAACCCAAGATAGATAGAAAAAATTATGGCCAATCATACTCATTCTAAAAAAGCCGTTCGTCAAATCGAGAAGCGCACTGCGATTAATAAAAATCGTATGAGCCGCATCCGTACATTTATACGTGGTGTTGAGGAGCTCATTCTTGCTAAAAAACCCGTTGAGGCGGCTGAGGCGTTTAAATCAGCTCAAAAAGAGCTTCTTCGTGGCGTGACAAAGGGGCTTCTGCACAAAAATATGGCGTCCCGTAAGATCTCGAGGCTTGCCCACGCAATCAAAGCGCTTAACGCTTAGTCTTTAATTTACGCAAAGAGGCCTTTTGTGACCACGCCCATTCAAACAGATGTTGTGATTATTGGCGCGGGTCCAGTGGGCCTTTTTGCTATTTTTGAATGTGGCATGAGCAAGCTTCGGTGCCATGTTGTGGATACGTTAGATATGGTGGGCGGGCAATGTTCGGCTCTTTACCCAGAAAAACCTATCTATGATATTCCGGCCCACCCTTCGATTACAGGTCAAGAACTTGTGGATCATTTGCTGGCTCAGGCCAAGCCCTTTCATCCTGTTTTCCATCTTTCCCAACAAGTTGTAACCCTCGACGTTTTAGAAAAAGAACACCATGATTCCTATGGATTTTATCTTAAGACCTCGGTAGGTACGGAATTTTATACGCGGGCTGTGATCATTGCGGCGGGTGTAGGGGCGTTTGGTCCGAATCGTCCACCTCTTGAAAATCTTGAGGCTTTTGAGGGAAAAAGTGTTTTTTACTACGTGAAATCCAAGGCTGATTATGCCGATAAGCGAGTTGTGATTGCTGGGGGAGGCGACTCTGCCGTGGATTGGGCCCTTTCTCTGGTTGATGTGGCAACGTCTGTGTCGGTTGTGCACCGTCGCTCTAAATTTCGTGCAACCCCCGATTCAGAGGAAAAATTGCACAAACTTGCTGAGAGTGGGAAAATAAACCTTGTGACTCCTTATCAGCTTTCAGGCCTCAAAGGTCATGACGGTCAGTTGAGCGAGGTGATTGTCGAGACACTTTCAGGCGAAAAACGCGCTCTTGAGGCGGATGTATTGCTGCCTTTTTTCGGCCTCTCAATGAATCTTGGTCCTATCTTAGAATGGGGGCTAGGGCTTGAAAAACAAAATATTTCTGTGGATCAAGCGACAGCAAAAACAAGTATTCCTGGTATTTTTGCCATTGGCGATGTCGCAACATATGAGCACAAACAAAAATTAATTCTTTGTGGCTTTGCAGAAGCTGCACAGGCATCCCACGCCATTCGCAAAATGCTTTATCCTCACGAGGTCGTGCATTTCGAATACTCCACAACAAAAGGCGTCCCCCAAAGTTCTTCCACGGCTGCTTAAAATCTTTAGGAAATACTCTATTAAATTTTTATATGGCTCAGCTTATCAACCCTTCGTTGGTGGCGTTCTCCTCCATCAAAAGGGGTTTTTAAAAAAGCATCTACGCACTTTTCTGCCTGAGTTATACCGATAAGGCGGCTGCCTAAACATAAAACATTCGCGTCATTATGCTGACGGGAAAGCTCTGCGGAAACTACTTCGTCCACAAGAGCCGCACGCAGATGGGCATGACGATTCGCAGCCATACTAATCCCAATACCAGATCCGCAGACTAAAATACCCCAGGCGACTGGATTATTTTTTAACGCATCCGCCATTTTTTGTGCAATATCAGGATAATCAACGCTCTCGGGGCTTGAGGTGCCGAGATCAATCACGGTATGCCCTTGAGCTTTGCTATAATCTCTTAAATGATCTTTGAGCGCGTAGCCGGCGTGGTCAGCGGCAAAATAAATCGTTTTCATGACTTTTTTTTCCTTCGTAGATAAGCTGTGATTAAAATACCTAAGCAAATAATACCGATGAGGATGAAAAGAAAATATTTCTGGATAAGGTGAAAACTGTGGAGAACATGCTCGATAATTTCACCAAAAAGAAAACCTAAGCCACAGCTCACAATTGTCCAAACAACAGCGGATATAAAGTTAAGCGGTATAAAGCGCCAAGGGGGTATGCCCGCTGTGCCAATCACAATAGGGCTGACAATGCGAATGCCATAGATAAAACGAAAAATGAGAATATACCAGACATCCCATTTGCGAAGGAGCTTAAAGGCCTTTGTCGAGCGTTTTTTCATTTTGGGAAAGCGTTCTAAGAAATCAGGGCCATAATAATGCCCGAGATGATAAAGGGCTTGATCCGCAAAAAGAGTGCCGCAAAAAGCAACGATCATAATTTTGAAAATGGAAAGGTGGCCTTTAT
The DNA here is from genome assembly GCA_021808925.1 of Pseudomonadota bacterium. Lineage (GTDB taxonomy): Bacteria > Pseudomonadota > Alphaproteobacteria > Paracaedibacterales > JAKBAR01 > JAKBAR01. Next base: position 2,617 of record JAKBAR010000015.1, read on the forward strand.
AAGCTAAGAAGCTTGCGGTTAGAATAACGGACTCGCCCTCAACCATCGAACCTAAAAGAACGGCTACATAGCCCCAGTTATGTACAAATTCAATAAAATGATCCAAGTATCAGGTGTCTTTAGTTTCAAAGTTTTATACGTTGACTATAAATCAAGGCATAGCAGAATGAAAGGGTATGTTTCTCAAGGGCGTTGTGTGTTCAATAAAAATTTTTACGGATTTATTAGGAAATCCTCGGGGATATCAATAATTTTGAGAGGGCCCAAATACACATCTTTTCCTTTGAGATTGAGAGGAATATCAATATTGTCGCCAAAGGCATTGGTGAGAAGCATTGATTCAAGAGAATTTTTTCTGTCTCCCATAAGAAGATCAATGAGATTTTTAAAGTGTGTAGCGCGAATGATAATCTTTCCCTGCTGTGCGGGGCTAAGCGGCGAGATAATGTCACCGTGCAGTGTGAGTGCAAAAAGACTCTCGTTCTTTTTATAAATCATTGACGTTGTGATGAAAAAATCGCAGGCTTCTTTTGAGAATGCTATTTTTCCGGAAATTTGCTGATTTTTCAGTGGAGAAACATTTTGATTAAGGATCAAACTATTATTGATTAATTTTAGGTACTCAATATGATGCTTATGATCTGTTGAAAAAGTGACTTTGACCCGTTCGCTGTGAAAGCCTTCTATGGTTAAGTGTTCTCCTTTTGCATGACACGTTGTCCATTTTAAAAAAGGGATACGTATATAAATAGCAAGGGCTGATACTTTTTTATAAGTGGCTTTGCCGATAAAAATATAAAAACCACGCGTGTTAAGGCGAATTTTTTTCTCATCAAGGACAATACCATCGGTGTTTTCAATTTGTTGGAGAAGCCATACATGTTTTCCGTAATCATATCCAAGAGCAAGAACCACGCATAAAACAATTCCCTGAACAAAGCGCTTAATCATTTTAAATTCTCCAAAAGTTTAAAAGACTCCGTTTCAATGGCATTGTGAAGATGTATCATAAAATCCTTTTTGCTGAGGCCCGGCAAAATGGGGGGAAGGATTTTTATGGTGGCCACACCGGGCTTTCTGAAAAATCCGCGCTTACCCCAAAAAATGCCTGTATTCACAGCAATAGGGGCGACTGGAATTTTTAATGCATCATACATCACAGCAATGCCGTTTTGATATTTGACCTCTGCGCCGGGGCGTGTGCGCGTACCTTCTGGAAAAATGAGAAGAGGGCGACAGGCGCCTGCTTTTTCTTTTTCAGCAGCCGTTAGAATTGTTTTCATCGCTTCTTTTGGCTTAGAGCGATCGATCATAATCGCATCATATTTCCACAATAACCATCCCCAAAAAGGAATATAGCGCAGCTCTTTTTTGAGAATAATAATCGGGTGATCAAAAAGAAGCGGATACACACATGTTTCAAACGCCGATTGATGTTTTGATGCAACGATATAAGGCCCCTTGGGAAGATTTTCAAGTCCTTCAATCTTATAGCTAAGCCCTTGAACATATTTGAGCAGAAAAAAGACAGCCCGCAGCCATGTGCGTGCCACAAACACAAGAGCTGATTTTGGAAGAATATGACAGAAAAGACTGACAATACAAAAAACAGCTGTTGGAAAAAGATAGAGAATCTGAAAAAGAAAAGACCTGATAATGATAGATAAAGTCGGCATAAAATGGCGCAAGGGCTTGAAAAATCACTTTTTCTTGAGACTAGCACAAAACAAACTGCTCAGGCGAGGAAGATTCATCATATGTTCTCAACTATGAACAGGGTGCGCTTATATCCTAATCCATTTCTTTTTGTAGAATGTTAGCCGCACCATCTCCCAAAAATCCTCCGATCTGGGCCTCCCAAAGGGTTTTGTAAAGTCCTCCTTGGTTTAGTAACTCATGATGCGTGCCATCTTCGACAATCCGTCCCTTGTCAAAAACAAGAATACGATCCATGTGCAACAATGTCGACAGACGGTGGGCAATGACAAGGGTTGTTTTTTTGTTCATAAGGTCCAAGAGTGACTCTTGAATCACAGATTCTGTCACCGAATCAAGTTGGGATGTGGCTTCATCAAGGATGAGAATGGGCGCGTCCTTCAAAAAAGCCCGTGCAATGGCAATACGTTGACGTTGGCCGCCCGAAAGCTTCACACCTCTTTCGCCCACAAGAGAATGATATTTTTGAGGAAGGTGAATAATAAAATCATGGGCGTGAGCCTTTTGAGCGGCCTTTATCACGTCTGCTTCTGTGGATGTTTTATCGCCGTAGTGAATATTGTCAAAAAGACTGCGGTGGAAAAGAGCGGGGTCTTGGGGGATAAGGCCAATAGAGCGGTGGAGCGAGTCTTGAGTTACATCAGCAATATTTTGACCATCGATAAGAATCTCTCCCTTTTGAGTATCATAAAGTCTTAGAATGAGATTGATAAATGTCGTTTTTCCGCCCCCTGAATAGCCGACTAAACCGACTTTTTCGCCTGCTTTAATCGTGACAGAGAGATCATTAAAAAGAGGATTTTGTGGAGCATAGTGAAAATAAACATTTTTAAAAACGATATCCCCCTTGGAGAGGTTGAGCGCTTTTGCACCTTCTTTATCCTTCACATCAATGGGGGATAGAATAATTTTAAGTCCCTGTGTGAGATCACCAAGGATAAGCGTGAATTTCCCAACCTCTTTAAACAACTCCCACAAATGAGTAATCATCGATAAATTGAGGGTAAGCACCAACGCAAAGTCGCCGGCTGTGATAGAACCATTCTTAAATCCTTGCACAAGGGTATAAAGTGAAAAGCTTTGATAGAGAAGAAAAGATGTTCCTTGAACTGTATAAACTTTGAAAAAATACCACTCCCGGGCCTGATCAGCCTTGACCGCTTTATCCATAATCGTGCTGAAATGGTGTGCTTCGGCTTTTTTTTGGGCGAAAAGGCGTACGGACATGATATTCCCAATAATATCGACAATTTGCCCCATATAGGATGATCGTACTTCAGCGGCAATATGACACACGCCGCGTGCTTGATAGGAAAAATAGATCGACATCGTGATAAAAAAAAGACTCCATACCATCAGTGCAAGGGCAAAAGTGCTACTTGTTGTCCAAAGGGTTAGCATAGCAATGGGCAAGAGAATAATGCGCGGTAAAAAAGCCTTCATCAAAACGTCAATAGCATCAGGGACAGAGGACATCACATCCTTAATCTTTGCGCCAAGGCTTCCTGCAAAGTGATCTTGATACAGAGTGTGAGAGTGCAAAAACATACGGTCCATCAGGTATTGCCCCACATGTTTTTTCAAAGGAGTATTAAATTTGAGCCAAATGTAATCATTCCAGCGCCACACAAATGTAATGATTAAGATCGTGGCAAAATAAAACAGCGCTGGCGTTGTGATCATGCTGATATCGCCCTCGGGATGGACCTCTCTTACACCATTCACCATGAGTTTAATAAGATAGGGTTGAAGCGACGTCTCGATGGAGATCGCCAGTGCCACGCCAAGCATACCAAAAATCCATTTTGAAAAGGGTTTAAGGCAATGCAAGACAAAAGCAAGAGGTGTGGTGGGCGGAGCCTGGCGTTCCATGATATCTTCTTTAAGGAGGTAAGGGATGGAGGAAAATTCTAGCATTAAAATAAAAAGATGAAAACCCCTCAGAGGTCTTTATTCTAAGGGGTTTTGTTTTTTAGTTATTTTCTTTGGGTTCCGTTATTGTTTTTTCTTTTTTCTTTTCTTTTTCATCATTATTTTCCTTCTCATCATTTTCTTTTTCTAAAGGGATTTTTGCATTTTGAGTACGTTTAATATTTTCTTTGAGTCTCTCTCCATCCCCAAAGTCGAGATGTGGTGGTAAATTTCCACCCCATCCGTAGGAGCATGCGTGAGAGATAGTAAGGTTGCCACACAGAAGGGTTGCAACAGTCAAAAATTGTTTTATATGTAATAGTTTCATTATGAATTCTCCTAATTTTGAATTGTTAATCATTTAAATCATTATTTTGCCGTGTAATAAGGGCACCAGACGCCGTTGATCGCTTCTGAGGTCAATGCAAAGGCTTCCAGATCCACATCTCTTGTGGGTCGGATGGACGATGCGCCATCATGATCCACCATAAGAAAGCCTTGCCAGGGCATAACGGATGCATTTTCAGTCAATTTAATCGCTACTTTTTCCGCTGTGTTCTCGTCATAGGAGGACAGAAAAATGCTATGATTTTTTGGGGTGATGTGGGTTTTTATATAGGTTTCAAAACGAAGATTTTGTGTGATAGCTTTTTTTATCATCGTCTCAAGACCGTAGTGTTCGATGAGATGTTGTCCTTTTTTATGATCGAGCGCCGCTGCATAGCTTTTTAATATCTCTGGATTATTGAGAGCTTTTTCAAAGGCTTTTTCACAAACGCTCATCTGATCGATCATAAGGCGCAGATTTTCTTTTGAACCACGCCCATTGTTGAGATGGTGGGATGTGAGAATCCTCATGGTGGGAATATCGCTTGCAATCTGGCAAAGAGCGCGCTCGTAGTCGGCAACATGCTGACCTTGAATGCCTAAAACATCTGCTGTGGCATATCCAGAGCAAATAAGGGTGAGCCGCGCCCCCTCGTAATAGGTTTGACCAATACGGGTGAGGAGTTTATTGAGGTAAACAAAAGCACTACGCTCTGCCATGTCGGGGAGGGGACTTGTCGTTTGATCCTTAGCGTTTGATTTGAAAGGAAATCCTATAAGAAAAAATTCAATGCGCTCCCCGTTTTTAACAAAGTGGCGAATTTTTTGCTCAAGATTTTGAAAAGATTCCGTTTTATAAAGAGAGCCCAGCATATACGGTTCACATAGTGCAAGAATCGCTTGTGTAACTTTATGAACTTGGTGGGTGCTTCGAATGATTTTTTTGGGGAAGTGAAGTGCTCGAGGGTGAACAGCTTTAAGGGGAGATGGTGGGAAAAATCCTGAATAGGAGGATGTTTTAGTCGTAAGCTTTTGAGTATTGATCTGAACTTTCATAATAAGTATTCCTGCATTTGGCGTCGATAGAAGGGGTGTATTTTTGATAAAATGGGTGTGTACGATGCCAAAAGCGAAGTCGCGCGATAATACGATTCATCATGATGAATGCTCCTTAAAATGTTAAATTATAATGAAATTGATCCTTAGACAAATTCATTCTCTCTTGAAAATGGACAATATGTCAACAAGAATTTTTTAAAAAGTCGAAGGGGTATGTTTTTTGAGTAACATATAGGCTTCATTAATTTTTTTAATTTTTTCCACAGATGCTGCGTTGTTATGATTCGCATCGGGGTGATGTTTTTTAGCCATAGAGCGGAAATGTTTTTTGAGCTCTTGTTTTGTATAAGGGTATGAAAGCTCTAAGGTCACAAGCGCATGGTGTATTTCTTTTGAAATTTGGGGGTGGCGTTCTGAAGATTTCTCGCGAGATGTATGCCCTTGAAAAGGAGAAGATAAAAAATCATCAAGGACGTTATTGATTTTTGTATAAGCCGTTTGCATATGAAGCGGCCAGCTGGGCCGCTGCCAAGTCGTATCTTGGCGAATATACCCCTCAAGCTCTGTATCGGGAATATCCTGATAATAATTCCACGCGGCATTGTAAGCACGCACATGATCCAGACAAAACCAATAAAAATCTCCCTCACGGTTCTTAGGTGCCTTAAACGCACCAAGGTTTGGACAATTTTCATGGTCGCAATAATCACCCTCCCGGTTGAGAGAGTGTTTAGGACCATCAAATATATGTGAGTAAGGATGTGGCATTCTTTCAGAATAACATAAAAAGAAGGCCTTGTGGGGGGAATAATAGAGGGTGAAAGGATGTTTTTGCTAAGCTGCGCGATACCATTTATGTGTTTCAGAGCGCGGAAGTGCATCCACGCCATGGGCTTCGATAAAGGCGACGACGGCCCACCGTGCAAAAGGTTTTCCAATGTGCGAAAGATCCTGTTGGATAACATCATGCCATCCTGGATGAAAGGGACTTGTCTTGCCAAGAACTTTTTCATAATTACTGGCGATCATAAAAAGAGCGTTGTTTTCAATCGGCTCAACACATTTAAGTGTTTGAGGGTCTTTGCCGATGCGAAGACCCGTACAGCTTTCGGCAAGGGCCAGCGTAAAGGATCCTGCATCGAAATGAGGCTTTGCAAGATATTCACCGGATTCTTGCCAATCATATTTTAAAAAGCGCACTAAAATATGAACATTCTTTGTTTCAAAAATTCTTGCAGAGGCCCCTGGATAGTAGGGCTCAAAGGTTCCCAAAATACTTTTTGTCACATCATAAACAGCATTCCAAATAACCTTGGCCTGGTGCATAAAATCAAGAACAATAGGGTGTTCCTGCAAAAAGTCGTTATATTCCTCAAAAATAGCGGGGTGAAAGTGGAAAAATTCCTTGCTGTCGTTATACATATGATCCTCGGGATTGCGCCGTTGAAAGCCGATATCACCACGGCGATGCTGGGGCGCTATGGAAAAATGCATATGTGATTTGATTGATTCGGGCGCGTTTAAAAAGCGAAAAAAAGAGGCGACAGCCGCCTCAATCGTATCTTTTGAAAGAGAAAAAGGCACATGGGCATAGTATTTTTCCTGCAGTTGGTGTGAAAGATCATCAAAACGGGGCAAAAGCATGAGCAAAGGTCTCCAAAAGTGCACATATGTTTTTTGTATCATACAAAAAGGCAGCTTTGGATGAATTTTTGCAGAGAGGCGCAAATCGCTTAGTAAAAAAATCCCCCCAGCTTAAAAAAAAGTGGGGGGAGGAGATCTTGAGTAGAGGTTTAGTTAAAATTAAAGAATGAATTTGAATTTTGAGTAAAAACTTCTCCTATACATATACCATCTAATTCTTAAATAGAAGTTAATTTTAAAGATTTTGAAGGAATTATGGATGTCGATATGTTGGTGGATTATCAAGATATATTAAAAAAAATTTTAGGAAAAATTTTCCTAGGCTTCCCTAAAATTAACGTTCTGTTAATTTTTCCCTCGCCATACTGGCATCAGAAAGAAAAAGCATGAAACAGTTATGGCACACCAAGCGGTCGCACAAAAATCTTCAGAAGCCAGCTATGAGGCTGAGCCCGTTCCTTTGAACAATAAGGAGGAGAAAGCTTCTCCACAAGCGATACATCCGTGGAAACGGATTGATATTATCCTTAGCACCGTCTGTCTTAATCTGTTTGCGATTGTATTGCCCGTTGTGATCCTTCAACTTTACGATCGCATTATTCCCAATCAAGCGATGGGGACTCTTTCGATTTTAGCCGTAGGGGTGGCTGTGGCCGTGATTATGGAATCAGTGCTGCGTATTGCACGCGGGTATGTCTTATCGTGGATTGGTCAACAATTTGATTATAGTACGTCTACGTCTGTTTTTTCCCACTTAATGAAAACGAATTTGCATGATCTCAATAAAATGGGCATTGGTGAGCACATTGAAAATATTGAAAGCCTTGTCACACTTAAAGAATTTCTCGCAGGGCAAAGCCTCTTGATTTTTCTCGATCTTCCCTTTTTTCTCTTTTATCTCGTGCTCATCGATTACTTCGGAGGTAAACCGATTGTCATCGTTTCTATGATTATTTTGATTGCCTTTGTTGTGATATCACTCCACATGGGTGAAAAACTGCACAAAACTCTTTTAGAGCGTCAGGACATAGGGGACCGTAAATATAGTTTTCTGATCCAGATGCTGAATAACTATTACACGCTTAAATCTCTTGGGATGGAGGAGCTTTTTTTAAGACGATTCGAGCGCATTCAACTCCAAAGCTCTTTTATTGATTACAGAATGAATATATACAGCAGTGAAGCGAGGGATCTTGGCTCTGTTTTTTCGAATATTCTTTTTGGCGCGATTATTTATATTGCAGGGTTTGAAGTTATTGATACAAAAATTTCCCCAGGGGCTATGGCTGCGTGTCTATTTTTGAGTAATCGTCTTATTCAACCCTTACAACAGGGGCTTTCTGTGTGGACACGGTTTCAGCACTTTAAAATTGCTCAAAAACGTTTTCAAAATGTCTTTAAAATTCCCTTTGAATCCACAGAAGGTGTCCAAAAGAAAATTAAAGGAGCGATTACGATTAAAGATCTAACATTTGGGTATGAGGGGACAAATCGTATTCTTTTTGAGAATCTCAATGCATCGATTAACGCAGGAGAATTTATTTCTATTATTGGGGATAGCGGTATTGGAAAAACAACACTTTCTCAATTGATCTTAGGGAATATTCAGCCTGTATCCGGGGAAATTAAAATTGATGAAACGCCTCTTGGTGCCATTAATATCGCTTCTTTTCGAAAACAAGTTGCGTATCTCCCGCCCAAAGGAGAGATCTTTAAAGGAACGGTGATGGATAATCTGACGTTTTTCTCGCCGCCTGAAAAAACGGATCATATTTACTCTCTTTGCCGTCAAGTAGGTTTGGATAGGTGGGTGAGTAGGCTTCCTTATGGCTATCAAACAAACATCGGTGTGCATATTGACAGTGACCTTCCCTTGGGGATTCAGCAAAGAATGTGCCTTGTGAGAGCGCTTTTGTTAGGTCCACAGATTCTTATTCTTGATGAAGCGAACACGAATTTAGATATAGAGGGTGACCTTGAAATGCTTTCTCTTCTGTCAAAATTAAAAGGAAAGATAACGATTCTTTTTATTACGCACAGACCCAGCGTGTCGCGTTATGCCGATCGCACATTCGAGATAAAAGATCAAAAAATGACAGAAAGGCTGCCTAATGAGTGAGGACTATAATTTTCTCAGCGCTATTCCACATCTGATTCAAAGCCTTGGGTTTAGGGGGGATGATCGCGTTATTCTCGAGGCCATGCCGCATCTTGTGTCAAAACTAAGCCTCGACGATTTGCGCGAATTTTTTGCCAACTTAGGCTATGCCAGTCAGGTCAAAAAAACAAATCTTCAAAGAATGCCTGAGCACCCTGGTATTTTTATCACAAAGACTGGAACTTTTATTGTGACAAAAGTCGATACCGCAATGGTGTCTTTCATTAATCTCGACACAAAAGAGCATACAATACTTCCAAGGGGGTACAACTTGAGTGGGAGTTTTTGTTCTTTTTTTACCAATGCGCGGCCGTTGAATATTCGAGAAAAATGGATCGAGGAGATTATTCAGCGTTTTAAACCGCAGGTTCTACAGCTGCTTTGGATTGGGCTGCTGAATGCGATTTTTGCACTGACTTTGCCTTTTTTCATTCGCGCTGTGTTTGATTGGGCCATTCCAACAAAATCAGAGGTGACACTTAATTATTTGCTTGTTGGACTTATTATTGCGCTTGTGTGTCACCATTTTATCCACGGGTTTCAAAACAAATCCCTGGCTTTTGCAGGGGCGCGTATCAATATGATCATTAGTTTGTCGGTGGTGCAAAAAATTTTACGTTTACCCTATACATTCATTGAAAGTGCACCTGTTCAAGATCAAATTGCGCGGATTAAACAATTTGATAGTTTAAGAGATTTTTTCACATCTCCTCTCGCACAACTGATTCTCGAAGGGCCTTTTGTCATCTTTTTTATTATTATTCTTGGCATTTTGGGCGGACCTCTTGTGATTGTTCCGATTGTCCTTCTTGCTCTTTTTATTATTCTTGGCTTTATTCTTTTTCCCATGATTCGGGGGAGCACACGTTTGAGCAGTTTTACGCAAAATGAGAAATTGTCATTTATGCTGGAGTGTTTTAGTAAAATTAATACGTTGAAGTACTTAGGGGGCGAATCTGTTTTCGCAAAACGCTTTGAGGAAAAAACCTATAACAACAGCAAATCTTTGGAAAACAGTGAGATCATATCCTCCTATGCGGCGAATCTTTCCCAAATTCTTGTTAAAATAGCGGGTGTGATTACCATCCTTTGGGGAGCAGTGCGCGTGATGGATGGTGATATGACCACCGGAAGTCTTGTGGCGGTTGTGTTGTTGATCTGGCGTGCTCTTTCCCCGTTTCAAGCAGGTTTTATGTTTTTAAGTCAGTTCGATCTGACGCTGTCGACGATGCGGCAGTTGAATCAAATGATGGATCTACCAACAGAACACTATGCTCCTAAATCTGTTACAAGACCCACGCTTAAAGGACATATTTTGTGTCAAAATATAAGTTTTCGTTATCCAACGGCGTCTTCTTTTGCGCTTCAAGGCGTGACACTCGAGGCGAACCCGGGTGAAATTGTAGCGATCATGGGCGAGAATGGTTCAGGAAAATCTACACTTTTAAAGCTGCTCCTCGGGTTTTATCAACCGGTTCATGGGGGCATTTATCTGGATCAAATTGATATTAAACAAATTGCCGTGAACCACTTAAGGCAATCCATTAGTTTTGTTCCTCAAAACACACAGTTTTTTCATGGAACGATTGAGCAAAATCTTTTGCTGTCCGCACCCTATGCAACGCGCCAGCAAATGATTGAGGCTTGCAAAAAAGCTATGGTGTGGGATGATATTTGTAGATTAGAACATGGTTTGGATACAAAACTGACGGATCGCTCCACAACTTTTTTGAATGCAGGGTTCCAGCAAAAAATATCATTAGCACGCTCTTATTTGCGTGATAGTCCAGTTTTGCTTTTTGATGAGCCTGGGAGCAATCTTGATTTTCAAGGTGACCTTTGGTTTAAGGAAACACTGCTTTCATGGCGGGGGGAAAAGACGATGATGATTGTAACACACAGACCCAGTATTATTAGTCTTTCTGATCGTCTTCTTGTTCTCTCAGAGGGGTATATGCGTTATTTCGGACCGACTCAAAAGGTGCTTGAGCTGATGCGAGAGGAAAGTGCAGCATGACTTATTTTATTGATCACCCCTCGATATCTTCTGATGAGAAAAAAAGTACTCCCTTCGCGAATGCAACGGAATTATTAGAGAGTGATATAACAGAGGAAGAAAAAATTGCTCAAGAAAATTCTGATAATTCTGATCATAAAGGACACGCAGATAAAGAAAAAAATACGAAAAGCCATCGCCTGAGTATTCTCAAAGGGACAGATAAATTTATGCTGATGAAGCGCGGTCTTCCTGAGCTTGGGCGGCCCATTGCTTTATCTGAAGAGGAGCTTCCGAGAGGGAGCCATCTGAGCATTCTTGTCATTTGCGCGATGCTTTTGACATTTGTTCTTTGGGCGTCTGTCACACCTATTAAAGAAATTGCCGTGGCTCCTGGGCAAGTTGTTCCTTCGGGATTTGTCAAAACAGTTCAACATCTTGAGGGGGGGATCATAAAACATATTTTTGTACAAGATGGGGATTATGTAAAGGAAGGGGATACGCTGATGGCGCTGGATCCTGCAGCAGCTTTTTCTGAGTTAGAGCAGCTCAAAGCACGAGAAGCTTCTTTGCGCATCAAGGCCGAACGTCTTAAAGCATTTGGGATGAATCAAGAGCCGGATTTTAAATCCTTTGATCCGATCTATCAAAAACTTATCGATGATCAGCAAGCGATTTTTGACATGCAAAGTAAAAACAGAGCGGATCAAAGGGATATTATTCTCAAGCAAATTGACCAGCGCAAAGCCGCACTCCATGTCCAAGAAGGTCGTGTGCAGGATATTCAGCGTCGTATCGATGTGCTGCAAAAACAGCGTGATGTGATTAAAGGTCTTTATGAGAAACGTCTTAAAACAGGGTCTGAGTATCGCACAGCCGAGGATTCTCTTGCTGAAATTACTGTAGATCTGAATCAGGCTAAGAACACAGCCCTTGAAACAGAACAGGGCATTCAAGAACTTGAAAGTCGTTTGATCGAATTGGATACGCGGCTGCGCAATGAATCGCTTATCGATATGGGCAATGTCGCAGCGGAAATTGCACAAATCACAGAAGCTAAAATAAAACTTGAGGACCGTGTCAGGCGCCTTGAAATCAAAGCGCCGTCCGAGGGCATTGTAAAGGGCATTAAAAATACAACCCTTCAGGGGGTTATTCAACCAGGGGCAGAAATTATGCAAATTGTACCCCGTGACAGTCTTGAGGTAGAGGCAAAAGTGCAGCCCAAAGATATTGGTAAATTACATCCTGATCAACATGTTTTGGTCAAGGTATCAGCCTATGACTATACGCGCTATGGGGGAATTGATGGCAAAGTAAAATCTATTTCAGCAACGACATTTTCTGATGATAAAGGCAATCCTTATTACAGAGTGTTAATTCACTTAAGCAAAGCGTATGTCGGCAAAGACCCAACGCATCATCGTCTTACACCCGGTATGACGGTTCAGACAGACATTGAAACAGACGAAAAAACACTTTTTCAATATCTTATGAAGCCTATTTATGTCGCGCTTCATGAATCTTTTAGAGAGAAGTAAATTTGCTTCTCTCTATGTTGAAAAATTCTCCGGGCTTGCTCTCGTATTTTTTCTCAGTTACAAAAGAGAATAACACTATTTTTATTTTAGTATCGAATGCGCATTGAGAAACGACAGGCAGGGGATCTACGCCCTGTTTTTTTAGGTCCAGGGTTTGCAAAATTTGCGTTTGCTTCCTGTTTTGTAAAATTTGGTGATACACATGTTCTTTGCACGGCGAGTGTGGAGGAAAAAGTGCCTCCTTTTTTGCGTAATACAGGATCCGGATGGATTACAGCAGAATATGGCATGTTGCCAGGATCGACGCAGCAACGGGTGGAGCGGGAGGCTGTTAAGGGAAAACAATCCGGCCGTACGCAAGAAATTCAGCGGCTCATCGGACGGTCTCTTCGCTCTGTGATCGATCTTAAAAAGCTGGGCGAGCGTGTGATTAAAATTGACTGTGATGTGTTGCAAGCAGATGGGGGAACCCGTACGGCAAGTATTACGGGGGCTTATGTCGCGATGTATCAGGCTGTTCAAAAGCTGCAGACGCAAAAATTGCTTAAGGACTTTCCCATTACGGATCAAATTGCGGCTATTTCCTGTGGGATCGTGAATGACGAGGCACTTTTGGATTTGAACTACCTTGAGGATTCAAATGCGGAGGTTGATGCGAATTTTATTCTCACAGGATCAGGAAGTATTGTAGAGGTGCAGGCCTGTGCGGAAAAAAAAGCTTTTTCGAGTAAGCAATTTCAACAGATGTTTGCCCTTGCGGAAAAAGGTATTTCTGAACTGATCATGCTGCAAAAACAGGCGTTAAGAATTTAATCGACGGGCTTAGTTCTCCCAATTTTTATCATTTTTAAGATAATCGAGGACGAGCTTTTTGACAATTTTTTGCTGCTCTTCATTGAGGTCATTGAACGCATCAAAATAGCCATCCAGGAGCGCTTGATAATAATCTTTTTGTTTTCTATACGGGTGGCTGATCGCAGAAAGTGTACTGCCAAGGCGTGTGAAATCATCTTTTTGAGCTTTTTTATAATAAACGGCAGCGCTTTTTCCAAGACTTGAGATGTCAATCCAGCTAAATTTTTTTGTTTTAGGGTCATAGAAAACATTGCCAGGATGGGCGTCTAAAAAAGTCATGGTATAAAGTGTTTCGGGCTTCTCCCAGTTGCCGCGGAGGAAATGTCGCTCAAAAAGACCATAAGCTCGCCCTAGAGCAAAGAAACCTTCTTTCAGTTTTTCCGTTGATTTCTCTGTCGCATAATAGGTGTTCCAGGGCATTCCTTTTGCAGCATGAAGGAAAATAAAAGCGACATTCTTATAACCAATTTTTACTTTGTTACGTGTGAGGAAAATCTTTTCATGAAATTTAATCTGAGGGATTCCCTTAATTTTCCAAAGACCAGGAAGCAGCGCACGGCTGAACATAAGGCCCTTAATCTCTCCCTTTATCTCTCCTGATTTTGGTACTTTAATAACGTAAAGCAGCTTAAAATCTTCTGATTTTTTATATTTAACCTTGAGGAAAAAAAGGGCTTCTGTTCCAAAGCCATTAAAAGATTCAACTTTCTCTAGTTTAAGATAGTTTTTATTCGGACTACCGTTTTCGTCAAAACAATAATCGGGCACAATCTGAAACCTTTTGATGAGGTAGAGAATTTTTTCATCGAGGCCATGAATTTTATAAAAATCCTCGTATTTCTTTTGTTCGAGGCGATAAATATCAAGATTTTCTTTCTGATACAGGTCTTTTTGATTGAAACCTGTGACCTCAAAAAATTTTTCTTCATCGACACCTTCTAGAAAATCATTTTTAATGGCTTTGAGTTCGTTTATTTGTTTATCAAGAGAATCATTATGGTTTAAAATTTTTTCTTTCTCTAAGGCCTGTATTTTCTCATCAAGAGCATCAAGTGCGTCCCAATCTTGATCCTCTCTTGGTGTATTAGATTGCAGAGCATGCTTTCTTAGCTTCAGGCGGTTGTTCAGGTATTTTATTTTTTGATTTAGCTGATTTAGCGCTTCTGTCGTCTTTTCATTGCCGATAGTTTCTATCTTTTCTGATGCATGGAGATATCCAAACATCAATATAATTATTATGAGAATGATCATCCCAAAAATTCCTTAGCGTATAAACTGTATCACTGGCTATTTCCTCTAAAGTATGCAAGAAAAAGGTAAAGAAAGTATAAATTTTGTTGAGCGGATGTTTTTGAATACGATTACGCCCTTCCTTCTTGAAAAAACAGCTGTGCGCGGTCGTTTTGTGCGTATGGATACCGTCGTGGGTGAAATTCTTAAACGGCATCAGTATCCAGAAACGATTCATCACTATTTAGCAGAACTTATTGTTCTTGGGGTGACTCTTTCAAATGCTTTTAAATTTGACGGTGTTTTTACTCTACAAGTTCAAGGAAGCGAGAATTCGCCTGTTTCTTTTATGGTTGTGGATGTGGACTCAAAAGGACATGTCCGTGCGTGTGCGCATTATAAAGAGGAGCATTCGCCGTTTCTGTCTGCGAAAAAACGCACGTTGATGGAACTTTTTGGGGCGGGTTACCTTGCTTTTTCAATTGATCAAGGGGATGATCTTGAGCGTTATCAGGGGATCGTCGAGCTTGAGGGGGTTACACTCAAAGAGTGTCTTCAACATTATTTTAAGCAATCAGAGCAATTAGAAACGGCTTTTTATCTCAACCTCACAAAGGATTACCAGGGTGTGTGTATCATGCTTCAAAAGCTTCCCTTTGATGCAGAGACGGATAACGAGGCTTTTGATGATTGGTTTACGGCAATGTCTTTGTTATCAACTGTAAAGGGAGAGGAAGCCTGGCATTTAGGGCCCGAAGAGCTTCTTCATCGTCTTTTTTGGCAGGAGGGACTGAAAGTTTATGATGCTAAGACTGTTCAATTTCAATGCCGTTGCAGCCGTGAAAAATTAGAAGTGATTATGGCGCAACTTTCTTTAGAAGATAAACAAGCCGTGACAAAGGACGGCGTAATCACAGTTTCTTGTGACTACTGCGGTGAAGTTTATCTTTTTGAAGCGGGATACTAGTATTCCGCGTCTTTTGCGTTTTTATTTTTTTTCAGCGACAAATGCTTTCATAAGATCGATAAATTCTGCCATTTCAAAATCACGACCGATGGAAACGCGCATGTGGTGATGGAGATTATAACCGCTAACAGGGCGGATCATCACGCCGCGTGTGCCAAGATAATGATAAATATCCTTTGCACGCTCGGGCGTTTCGCAATCAAAAAGAAGGAAATTCCCCTGACTTGGGTTCACACGAAAACCAAGCTCTTCGAGTTTTTCTTTGGTCCATGAACGGTGTGCAAGATTGTGCTCAAAGGCTTTTTTTATCCACCCCTGATCATGCACAGCAATGGTGGCGCTGTGTTGTCCGATACTATTTACATTAAAAGGCTGTCTGATCCGATGAAGCGCATCCAGTACCTCAGGTGCACCATGCGCCCAACCGATACGCATGCCTGCAAGGCCATAAGCTTTTGAAAATGTGCGCAAAGTTATGACGTTTTTTGCATCCTTAAAAAGGGTTAAGCCACTTTCATAATCTGTATGCTCAACATATTCAGCATAGGCTTCGTCCAGGACTAAAAGCACGTGGGGCGGGAGGTTTTGATGGAGTGTTAAAAGATCATTGCGTGTCAGCATGCACCCAAGGGGGTTGCCTGGGTTGTCAAGGCACACAATTTTAGTTTTCGCTGTCACATGTTCCAAAAGACGATCAACTTCTGAGTATAAATGGGGCTGTGGAAAGAAAACAGGTGAAGCACCGTTCGTCTTAGCGGCAATCGAATACACTAAAAAGCCATATTGCGGCATGAGAATTTCATCCCCTTCACCGGCATAGGCTCGGCAAATTAGGTGAATAATATCCTCTGAGCCATTACCACAGATCAGATGATCCATTGATCGTTGATGGACACTGGCAATCGCTTCACGCAGGCGAGAAGCACCTCCATTAGGATAACTGGAAAGATTAAGATTAAAATTTCTAAAAAACTCCAGCACAAGAGGCGACGGCCCTAAAGGGCTTTCATTCGAGGCAAGAACAATGCGACGGACCATTCCTTTGGGGGTAACATCACCACCGACATAAGGATCAATTGTCATAACGCTGCTGCGGGCTTTGGGCATGAGAGAAGATTTTGTCATATTTTTTTATATCATTATTATCAATTTTTCTGCATCTTAACCTTCCTTTGTTTTTTGTGAAAGAGTGAAATAGAGAAAAAACAGTATTTCTACATTTCTATGATGCGATGGCATGGGGCCAATCATTGTTGTCTGTAATGGTTATCCATACAACTTCTTGGAGATGTGTATAAAGAAGCAGCCCTTTGATCGTGTGGTTGGGGTACATCGATTTTAGATTTTCTGCGTAGCGCTTGATTTGCTGAGTATGCTCAATGTGGGTGTAAGGAGTTTTCATCCCTGTTTTTATATCGATGATAATCGCTTCCGTTGCGTTGATCGCAAGGCAATCAAGGCGATGAAGTTTTCCTTCTTCATCCTTGATCGAAAGCTCGTGAAAGAGCTGCATTGTGCGCGTAAGAGGCTTTATGTGATTGTTATAGAGATGGATGATCGACTCAACTTCTTTTTCTTGGATGTCTTTGAACAGAGGGTGTGTTTTGAGATAGCTCTTTGAATGAAGGCTAAGCAGTTCAAATAATTTGTGCAGTAAAATACCTTTTTCTGAGGAGGCAGACGCTGTTGATTTTAATGATTTTGACGGCGCGGAGAGAGCGAGGTGCTGCGCTTTTTCTGTTCGCACAGATGGGTTCACTGAGGAAGTTTTATGTTCATCCGAATGCTTCTCAAGATAATGATGATAATCAGTGCTCTCATCTTTCTCCATAAGCGGTGAAAGAAGAGAATACCAACTTTCTTTTTCTCCTTTGTCAAGACCTGTGATGAAAAGATAATCTTGGGCGCGAGTGAGCGCCACATAAAGAAGGCGATGATTTTCCTGTTCTTGAGTCTTTTTTTCGAGGTTTTTAAGGGGCTCTAGTAAAGTATTTTGTTGGCGCAGTGCGTGAAAATCGTTTGTGAAAAGAATATTATTAAACGATCCTCCCTCAAAATCTCCCGTATCTGGCAAAATAACAATCGGGGATTGAAGTCCTTTCGATCCATGAATCGTCATTATACGCACACCGGATGTATGAGACGCGTTCGCAGTTTTGAGAAGAGGTGCTTCTCTTTGAATAAAATGAGCAAGCTCCTCAAATGTTAAAATACTTTTTTGCATAGAGGTTTGGGTAAGCGTCAGCAAATGTTCGATGAAGGGCTCAATAATCGCGCCGAAATGCTCAAAAAAGCGCGCATAGGTGGTGTGAAGATAGGTGTGTATGAATGTATAAAGATCATGATGTTTTGAAAATTCTATAAAATAATGGAGAAAATCAACGCTCTTTTTGTAAAGAGGGTGATCAGAATAATATTGAAGGGCTTCCCACAGGGGAAGTGTTTTATCTTTGCGCAATTCCTGGAGAGCTTTTTCATTAAACCCAAAAAGAGGGCTTTTGAGTAGAGCCGCCAGATTTAAATTATCGTAGGGGCAGCTGAGAAAAAATAAAAAACTTAGAAAGTCCTTAACATATAAATGCTCTAAAAAAGCACTTTTATCCTGGCAATGATGATCTATCCCTGCATGGGTAAACGCCTTTGAAAGGGCATTCATGAGGCTACCACGTTTACGCAAAAGGATGAAAATATCACGCGGCCGGATCTTTTCACCGGTGGACGGCAAAAGCATATCGCTTTTCAAAAGACTTTGAACCCGTGCGGCAAGCGTCTTTGCAAGAATATCTGCCTCAGAATTTTTTGTTAGAGGCGGCTTTGTGTAGAGTGTCCATCCAGCATCTGTAGGCGAATCTTTTTTCACAGCAACAAGGGGCCACGCCACGGCTTTTCCAATCACTTCGCGGTGAGGGTGATGATTGATTTTATGGGGGCTTAAGAGACTTTTAAAAAGGGCGTCTTGATTGCAAACTTGATCTACAAGGGTTAAAAGCGCAGGGGCACAGCGGTAGCACGTTTCAAGGCTAAGAGTATGAAGATCAAATCCTGATTGATTCAGGAGGGCTTTAAAATAATTTTTGTTTTTATGATACTCAAGAGGGTCAGCCCCTTGAAAACTATAGATAGATTGCTTTGTGTCGCCAACAACAAAAAGGGTGCGAGGAAGTAAATGGCCCGAGGTGCTTTGCGCAGGTGTTTCAAAAAAATGGGGAGTGAGCTCGCGTATAATGTCCCATTGGTCAGGACTTGTATCTTGGGCTTCATCGATAAGAATATGATCAAATCCACCGTCTAATTTATGGTGCACCCACGGCATATGATCTTTGAGAAGCTTTTTGACTTTTATAAGAAGATCATCAAAGTCGAGAACATTAAGCTCCTCCTTCATACGTGTATAGCGTGCGAGAACACTTGTATAGACAGCGTCAAAAGCATTATTTGTCTCTATGGTGAAAAGGCTTTGCTGGTATTTTTTAAGAGCGAGAAATTTTTCGGCATAATGATCAAAAAGGTCATCAAAATCGGGAAAATGTTTTAAGAGTTCCTTTGTAGATGCTTTTTTGCGGGGTAGATCCTCGGCCGTGAGAAAAAAAGATATGAGCTCTGTGTTCCCTTTTTCTTCTGTCTTTAAGAGCTTCTCTGCCTGTGTTTTAAGTGATTTTGGCCCATAAGATTCTACTTCTGAAATAAGGTTAAAAATATTTTCATGATCATCCTCTGTGAAGGGGGGGGGAGAGGGGTATTCTAAAAACTGTGTGCGTTTTTCTGTTGCTGTTGTTTTTATTTTTGAACGGTAAGAGAGCGCTTCTAAGAGACAATCTTTGAGGTGATATTCGCTCATGGACTCCAAAAGAAGTGTAAAATCATGGTGATGAAACGTGTCGTAAAGTACTTCTCGGATCGCTTTTGTTTTAAGGTCCAACGCATCATTTTCATCTAAAATATGGAAATCAGGGTGAAGGCCTGCCTCAAAGGGAAATTGCAAAAGAATGCGTTGGCAAAAACTGTGAATTGTTTGAATAACGGGAAGATCACTGTTTCGCACGAGCTGATGCTGCAGGCGCTCACTCATTTCATAGGCAGCGGCCTTCGTGTACGTTACACATAGAATGCGCGTTGGTTGAGCCCCTGCTTCGATAAGGCGGACAAGGCGATCGACAAGAACTTTTGTTTTGCCTGTGCCGGCAGAAGCTGTGACCCAGCAGGAGAGAGTAGGATCTGTGGCCTGCTGTTGTGCGCTGTTGAAGGCATGTACACTCATGCGACGCGCCTCTCTAGGTGCTGATAATCATTGATATCAGGTTGATGCGAGGGATTGGGCGTCGGATAAAAATAAAAATCATCATCCATATACGTTTCAAGAATCGACACAAGTCCTTCTTTTGTTTTTTCTAAAAGGTCAGGGGTATTTTTAATCAAGAGAGCTTCACCAAAAGGGGCTTTGGGCAAACTCCGCAGATAACAGAGATCAATGGTTTGTTGAAGTGATGGATCCACAAGAAACGCCTCAAGTGGCAGCTGTGGCGCATACCCTTTTTCAACATTTTTTTGCGAAGGGGGTGTGCCTGTTTTATAGTCAATGATGGCGATACGGTTGCCTTCACAATCTTTATAGAAATCAATGCGATCAGCAATCCCATAAAGTGTAAGGGGTGTACCCTGAACCATGAGAATTTGCTCTAATCGTACCTCTGCTTGCTGCGATGTTACGGGGTGTGAGTGATGGCATAACCATTGGCAAAAACGAAGAACACGGTGTTTTTGCATAAAAGTAAGGGGGATTTGAGCGAAGTGCTCAAGGGCTATGTTCTCAAGCACAGATGTGTGATGCGGCGTAAAGGTAGAGCCTTTTTTGATAAAATCATCTAAGGCATGATGCAGATATTGTCCGAGCATAAGAGCCTCTAAAGGATCATCAAAGGCCCATAGTTTTTTTAGTCCTAAACAATATTTTGCATAAAAACCGTAACTATCCTCCATAAGAAGTTTGAACGCGGATACGGATATTTTTTTTGGTTTTTCCTCATGAGAAAGGGAGGGGGGCGTCAGATAATTTGCCATAATTATAGGAAGTTCAACGGGCGCAATAGTATCAATCGCGACCCTAGGCGGGGGAAGGGGTGTGTGCTGAATGTGTTGTAAAAAGCGCGAGGGAAGCTGTTCTGTGCCCTGATGTTCTTTATGGCGACTTAAAATAATTTTTTTTGCGCCTGTGAGGCTGATCAAAAAATCTTGTGTCTGTAATCCAATTAATGCATCTGAGGAGCTCAGCCCTAAGGTGCGACGCAGGGCCGGACTAAGGAAAGGATCAAAAGGCGGAGTGCGTGGCAATGTGCCTTCACTCATGCCTGTGATAATCATCATCTCAGTGTGCTCAACCCGTGCTTCCATAAGTCCAATGAGATTAAGTGATGTATTGGATAGAGGAACAGGGCTTGGAACGGTGAGGTATTCTAAACTATTTTTAAAAATCTCAAGGTGATCATAAGCGCTCAGTCCATGATAAAAGACATCGTTGACCGTGAGCTCCTCCATGTGTTGGCTAAAAAGATCATGATATTCCGCCTGGGGGGCGAGTCTTTCTAAAAGTGTACTAAGACGTTTTCCAAAGTCATTTGTCGGATCTAAAAAAATCTCTGTGTAAGGAAGAGGATAGTCATGCATAGATTTTGAAAGAAGGGGGCTTGCCCTAACGGTTGTTTCAAAAGTATATATGCGGTGCAAATGTTCTTTTTGATTGTCTTCGAACACAAGAGGATGTTTCATGCACGCGAGATAGTCTTGAAGAGTTTCTGTTGTGATAACGTTGGCTGCCAAAAGTGCTAATTGCCCAAGGGGTGTCTGTGCAAAAGAAAGGGGGCTTGAATCATTAATATCAAGGCCAAGGAGCATGAGCTCTTGTGTAATCTGAAGCGCGAGGCTTCTATCGGGGGCAACAATCGTTATGTTTTGAGGCTTCTCCCCCAGTGATGTCTGCACCAGTGACGCAATAGCCTTAGCCTCATAAAAAGCACTGCTGCTTTCAATGGGATAGATCTCTCTCTTCACCGCCTCTGTCTTATTAAGGGGACTAAAAGATATGCTCCCAAGCGCATGTATGATTTTCGATGTATGATAAAAAGGCGAGTTCTCAGGGGGATGATTGCTGATTATATCTTCATCGACAAAAGGAAGGATGAGTGTTGTATTCGGAAGATCTACAGCGCTTTTCATCAAAAGCATAGATTCTTTTTGATATTGCGTGATGCCTGCAAGCATAAAATGGTGATGAGGGTGGCTACGCCAATAATGCGCGAGAGTGTGATAAAGATGCTTTTTGAGCGTGTGTGGAGTGATCATTCCCCATTCTTCGATAATATTTGAAGAGTGCGCCATAATCTGTTTCAAAAGGCCTAAATGTTCGTGATAAAAAGGATTTTTAAGGGAAAAATCATTGTTTTTTTCAGCGCTCTTTAAGTCCTCAAGAGACACATCCTCACGGCTCAATTCATTTAAAAGAGTGATGATGCTTTTGGACAGTGTAAGCACTTTTGGCATGGGCCACTCGGGGTATACCTTTTTAAGAAGGCGTGAAATGAGGTGCTGCCACAGCATAGGCGTGATGACGGGTTTTTGAAAAATCTTATCCGTGTCAAAACCGTGATCGAGGAGGAGTGTCTCCGTGTCATTAAGGCCGTACATCTTGGGAAGTGCAAAAGAATGCGGTGCGTGTTGAAGGGTTTTTGTTAATTTTAGGCACGCACGGCGACTGGGGAGGTAAAGAGAATAATGGGCCAGAGCAAGGGGATTTTGCGCTGCGAGGCTTACAAGATAGTGTGCAAGTTCTTCGATGAAATTAGAGTGAGGGGAGAGCGTAAAAACATAAGCCATAACTCCACCATTCTAAGGGATTAGCAAAAAAGCGCAAGGATTTCGCATTGGTATACATTTTTTGATGACCCAAAAATTTTTATCAAATCTAGCGTTAGAGTCGGGATCTTTTGTTCTTTTCGTTAAAAGCAGTCTCTTTTTATTTGCGGGCTAAACGGAGATTTTACTTTCTCTATCATAGAGGGCATGCTTCTACTGCATGAACTGCTAAAGGCTGATGCGGCAACATAATAAGATCAATAAAATCTCTCGTGCTACATCCATAATCAAGGATAGCTTGGTTGTTGAGATTGTCTAAGAGGGAAAGCAAATCTTTTTTTTATAGTGCATCATTCCTGTCATCGAGCGCCTTAATGAGTAATTTTATTAATCTCAGCTTAACGCACTCTCCTTTTAAAATGTTATTTCCTACGATTGTCTCACTTCCTCTAACATTTTTAATTTTTCGATAAAGCGTTTCATATGAGGATCTGATTTTTCATAAGGAATGTCATTAAGATGAAACCAACAAATTGCATTGAGTTCACCCGGATCAAATGAGTAGGTTGTGTTACTCTCGCCCTTAAGCACATACCATAAGCCAACATCTGTATGCTGCAATCCGTGATCAATCGATGTTTTGATATTTAAAAACACTGGATCCGGTCTCCAAAAATCGGCCGTTATGTTGAGTTCCTCCAGGCACTCACGGGTGACAGTTTCTTTGGGCGCTTCGTTAGGTTCCATATGCCCTCCGGGTGGGCGCCACTGACGAGATTTTTTATGATCCGTCATCAATACCTTTCTATGTGATGCGTCGAAAAGAATAAAATTACAAACAAAATGTTGGCTTGGAACATCAGGGTATTTCACTCTAAAAAGTGGGGCCCCACTCTTAATCCAAAGGCACGTATTATGAAGATGCTCTTGCTCAATCTCATCATAAGGTGTAATGGCACGAACAAGGTGATGAATATGCTCTCGAATGGAGGAATAGTCATCAGGATTTGTTGTCATCGTCGCTATCACACCTTATTTATAACAAACGGTTTTTGCAGCATCGATAATATGCTGTACCTGAGGCAGGGCGAGTTTTTCTAAATTCGCTGCATAGGGCAAAGGAACATCCACCGACGTTACGCGCACAGGCGGTGCGTCCAAATCATCAAAACCTTGCTCACATACTTGGGTAATAATTTCAGAACCGATACCAGCGAAAGGCCAGCCCTCTTCGACACTGACCAGGCGGTTTGTTTTTTTCAAAGATTGAATAATTGTTTCCGTATCCAGAGGGCGAAGTGTGCGCAGATCAATGACTTCCGCGTCAATGCCTTGTTGTGCGAGCACCTCTGCAGCCTCGAGTGCCGCGCCGACCATAATCGAAAAAGCTGTAATTGTGACATCTTTTCCCTCACGCACAATGGCGGCTTTGCCGAGGGGAACGAGATAATCAGAGTCCTCAGGCATTTTAAAAGAACGCCCGTATAAAATTTCATTTTCAAGAAAAATCACAGGATTAGGATCACGAATGGCTGACTTGAGGAGACCTTTCGCATCACCTGCAGAGTAAGGGGCTACAACTTTTAAACCTGGGCAGTGGGCGTACCAACTGGCATAGCACTGCGAGTGTTGGGCGCCCACACGGGCTGCAGCGCCATTAGGACCACGAAAAACAATGGGGCATCCCATCTGCCCACCGGACATATAAAGAGTTTTCGCCGCAGAATTAATAATTTGATCAATGGCCTGCATGGAAAAATTAAAGGTCATAAACTCAATAATCGGCTTCAATCCGATAAAAGCGGCCCCCACACCTAAACCTGCAAAACCGTGTTCTGTGATGGGAGAGTCGATGACGCGCTTTGGGCCAAACTCATCCAAAAGACCTTGGCTGATTTTATAGGCGCCATTATATTCAGCCACTTCTTCGCCCAGTAAAAAGACGGTATCATCGCGGCGCATTTCTTGGGCCATGGCATCGCGGAGCGCTTCGCGTACAGTGTGTGTTGTCATAAAACTTATTATTCCCTATCTACTTAAAAAAATAATCATGCTAAAAATTCTGAGAAATATCCCTGCTTATTTCCTTCTGCTTTTTCACTCCGACATTTTTACATTTTTTTATATTCCTCTCAATGTTTTTAACGCAATCTTAACTTTTGAGGCGTAATCTGAAGGTAATTGAAGCAATTGCGAGCTTTTTTAGCGGTTTTTTGGCCGTTTTGAAAGGCTTTGGGGGCATTTTGCGCTGTCGACAGCGCGCTTCAAGGACACTTTGGAGGGCTGATAACGAGCGTTTCCGGTGGGTTTTTCTTAAAATTTTAACTTTCTTGCGGGAGAGACAGGGGCTTTTTGCGCCCAAACCCCAAGAAAGACTGGGGACG